>JAFTIA010000099.1 GCA_017457105.1 Lentisphaeria bacterium
CTCCGGCTCTGTACTAAACAATGACTGATTTTTCTATATAGCAATTTATTTGCTATGCACTTGGTCTCTGCGAGGCTGGGTTCCGCGTGCTGAACGCACGCAGAACCGCAAGGCCCCGGAAAAAATCGCAAGCTGTTTGCTTGCTGATTTTTTATTGGAGCGGGGGGCCGGGGCTTGCTATTTAAGGGCTGCTCGCCCTTAAAAATCCCCGCAAGGGGCGGTTGCCCCTTGACCCGTCGCTTGACGATTAAAAGTCGTCTGCGCTCCATAATATCAGTCTATGTTTAGTACAGAGCCTTTTCTCCATTGTTTTTACGGAAACTGCTGCGGCTTTTTTCGTGGTGCCGGAGGGTTTTCTTTTTCCGGCATTTTTGCCGGAATATTTGTATTTTGTTCTTTTTGTGGTACATTATCACATTATTTCAGGAGAACAAATGAAGATTTTGAATTCACCAACCATCCGGCGTATGCCGACTTATCTGCACCGGCTGTTCCGGTTGCGGATGTCCGGCCAGGAGTGGGTTTCGTGTGCGGAATTGGCGCAATACATGAATATTCCCCACATCATGGTACGCAAGGATATTGCCATGACAGGTCTTCCCGGGCATAAACGTCACGGCTTTAAAGTTGTGGAGTTGATCGATGCTATCCTGCAGCTCCTGAATTGGGACAAAACCTCTTCCGCCACGCTGGTGGGGGCCGGTTCTCTGGGGGCGGCTCTTCTGGGGTTCGATGAATTTCAATCCTACAACTTCCGGATCGAATCGGTTTTTGACTCTTCTCCGGACAAGATCGGCAAGGTGATCCACGGGCATGAGATCTATGACCTTGCCGAGATCCGCAAACGACTTAAACTTGCCCCTCCGAAAGTGGGGATCATCTGTGTTCCCGCTGTGGGGGCACAGCTGGTTGCCGATATTCTGATTTCTCTCGGCATCAAATATATCTGGAACTTCTCCAATGTCTGTCTCTCCGTGCCTCCCGGCGTGATCGTTCAGCGTGAAGTCATTGCAGGCGGGTTGGCGGTACTCTTTGCCAAGATCAACAAAGCCGAATCCGGCAACGAAGTCGCTATCGGGGAATAGCGGACCGGGGCTCCGGGGCGCATGGCTCTCACACCGCCAAGTGCCCGGTCCTTTTCGTCCTTGGTGTCCTTTTTCCCCGCTCACAGTATCGGCCCTGCGCCAAGTGCCCTGCCAACCCCCTGACTCCTTAAAAATCCATCAGATGATAAAAAAATATCAATAAATTTATTTTCATCACTTGAATTATTGGCGTATCCGGGCTATATTATGTCGCAGATGATAAAAAACGAACATCAGATGATAATTTAATATCTACGATAAAATCATTTGCAAGGAGGATTTTGAAATGGTTAAGAAGAGTGCCGCAATTCCCGCTGCAGTCCCGGAAAATCAGGAAGCTGCGGAAAGAGCCATGATCGATGCATTGGTCGCCAAGGTCAATGCCGCCCAGAAAGTTTTTGCCGACTTCTCCCAGGAACAGGTGGACCGGATCTTCCGCGCCGCCGCTCTTGCCGCCAATAACATGCGTATCCCGCTGGCGCAGATGGCCGTCGAGGAAACCGGCATGGGCGTGGTGGAAGACAAGATCATCAAAAATCATTACGCCTCCGAATACATCTGCAACAAGTATCTTCCCATGAAAACCTGCGGGATCATTGAAACCGATGATGCCACCGGAATGATCAAAGTTGCGGAACCCCGCGGTGTCATTGCCGGGATCGTCCCCACCACCAACCCCACTTCCACTGCCATTTTCAAGGCGCTGATCGCCCTCAAAACCCGTAACGGTATTGTGTTCAGCCCCCATCCGCGGGCCCGGAAATGCACCTGCCTTGCCGCCAAAATCGTGCTGGATGCCGCCGTGAAGGCCGGTGCCCCGGAAGACATCATCGGCTGGATCGAAGAACCCACCGTAGCCATGAGCGGTTATTTGATGAGCCATAAAGATGTGGCACTCATCCTTGCCACCGGCGGTCCCGGTATGGTGAAGGCCGCTTATTCCAGCGGTACCCCCGCCGTCGGCGTGGGGCCCGGCAATACCCCTGTGGTGATGGATGATACCTGCGATATTGAAATGGCTGTCAGCTCCGTTCTGCTCTCCAAAACCTTTGATAACGGTATGATCTGTGCTTCGGAACAGTCCGTCACGGTGGTGAGTTCCATCTATGATGCCGTCAAAAAAGAATTTGCCAAGCGGGGCGGCTACATCCTCAATGCCAAAGAAGCCAAGGCTGTCGGCAATGTGATCCAGGTGGACGGCAAACTCAATGCCAAAATCGTCGGTCAGTCTGCCATTGCCATTGCAGAACTTGCCGGACTGAAAGTTCCTGCCACGACAAAAGTTCTGATCGCTGAAGTCCGTGGCATCGGGCCGGAAGTACCGTTCTCCCGGGAAAAACTTTCTCCCACGCTGGCTCTTTACAAAGCCGCAAGCTACGAAGACGCTCTTGCCAATGCCAAAAACCTGCTGGAATACGGCGGGCTCGGTCATACGGCGGTGCTTTACACCAATACCCAGAACGAAGAACGCATCCGGGAATTCGGCCATGAAGTCAAAGCCAGCCGGGTTTTGATCAACTCCCCCTCTTCCCACGGTGCCATCGGGGATCTTTACAACTTTGCCCTCAACCCCTCTCTGACACTGGGCTGCGGCAGCTGGGGCGGCAACTATGTATCGGAAAACGTGGGTCCCAAAAATCTTCTGAATATCAAATCCATCGCCAAACGGAGAGAAAATATGCTGTGGTTCCAAATTCCGTCCAAAATCTATTTCAAATACGGCTGCCTCTGCACCGCTCTCGGGGATCTTGCTGGCAAGAAGCGTGCCTTTGTGGTGACGGATAAATTCCTCTATGCCTCCGGGTTGCTGGCTCCCATGCTTCAGACCCTTACGGATATGGGGATCGCCACCCATGTTTTCAGCGATGTGACCCCGGATCCCACGATCCAGCTGGCGGAAAAGGGTTTGGAACAGCTGCGGAGTTTTGATGCCGATGTGATCATTGCTGTCGGCGGCGGTTCCCCCATTGATGCGGCAAAAATCATGTGGCTCATGTATGAACAGCCGGATGTGCGTTTTGAAGATGTTGCCATGCGGTTTATGGATATCCGCAAGCGCATCGTGAAAATCGATCCTCTGGGCAAAAAAGCCATGTTTGTGGCAGTCCCCACCACCAGCGGTACCGGTTCGGAAGTCACCCCCTTTGCGGTGATCACGGACGAAAAGACCAACCAGAAATTCCCGCTGGCGGACTATGCCCTGACGCCCACCATGGCCATCATCGATACGGAACTTGTGATGAAACTCCCCAAGGGGTTGACCGCCATTTCCGGGATGGATGCCCTTACGCACGCTCTGGAAGCCCGTGTTTCCTGTATGCAGAGCGATTACTGCAACGCCCTTGCCAATGAGGCCGTGAGTCTGATTTTCAAAAATCTGCCGGAATGTTATAAAAACGGCACCATGAACGAAAAGGCCCGTGAACACATGTTCAACGCTTCTGCCATGGCAGGGATGGCTTTTGCCAATGCGTTCCTGGGGCTGTGCCACTCCATGGCGCACAAACTCGGCGGGATGTACCACGTCCCCCACGGGCTTGCCAACTCCTTCCTCATCAACTATATCATTAAATTCAATGCGGTGGACTGCATGACCAAACAGGCGGCATTCCCGCAGTATCACTACCCCAACGCCAAGGCGGATTATGCCGCCGTTGCCCGGTATCTGGGTCTTGCGGGGAAAAATGATGATGAACTGGTGCAGGCGTTGCTGGACAAGATCACTGAACTCAAGAACGAACTGGATATCCCCAATGCCATGAAGCCCTGGTTTGATGCCAAGGGGATCACGGAAGAAACCTTCCTTTCCCAGCTGGACGAATTGGCCGTCAAGGCTTATGACGACCAGTGCACCGGTGCCAATCCCCGGTATCCCCTGATCTCTGAAATCAAAGAGATCTATCTGGCCGCCTATTACGGCAAATAAAGAACTCCCACTTCCTCTCCCGCACCCGGTCCGGTCACAGCACAGCCGGGTACGGGAGAGGTCTCTTTCAACTTGAGGATAAGGCTGTCAATATGGGTAAAGTAAAGATGATCATTTGCATCGGCAGTTCCTGTTTTGCCAGAGGAAATGCCGAAAATGTGAATATTGTGGAAGATTTTATTGCCCGCCACGGGTTGTCGGACGAGATCGATATTGAGTTGTCCGGCGGTCTTTGCACCGGGAATTGTCCGGATGGCCCGGTGGTGATCGTGAATGACAAAGTGTATAAACATGTCAATCGTGATGTGATGCACGATATTCTCGAACAGTATTTCCCTGCATAAGGGGCGATTGCCATGATCAAAAATACGCCGGTCTATACCATTGAAAATGAGTGTCAGGATTGCTATAAATGCGTCCGGCACTGTCATTGCAAAGCCATCCGCATCGTTAACGGCAAGGCTTCTGTGATCCCGGAAAGTTGTGTGGCATGCGGCGAGTGTGTCAAGGTTTGCCCCTCTCATGCCAAAAAGATCCGTTCAGAACTTTCCCGGCTCCGGCAGATGTTGTATCACGGGGACCGGGTTTATGCGTCGGTTGCACCCAGTTTCCCGGCGTATTTCCCCGGGACGACCATAGGGCAGCTGGCTTCGGCATTGCGGAAAATCGGTTTTGCCGGTGTCAGCGAAACGGCACTGGGGGCGCAGAATGTCAGCAGCCGGTGTGCTGAATTTTTAAAGATCACCGATTTATCTCTGGTGATTTCCAGTGCATGTCCGGCCTGTGTGGATTACATCCGGAAATACCATCCGGAATATACGGGCAATATCGTTCCGCTCCATTCCCCGGTCATGGCCCATTGCCGGATGATCAAAGAACAGTTTGGCGAAGACTGCAAAGTGGTATTTTTCGGCCCCTGTGCCGCCAAGAAGAATGAGGCGGACCGGGCCCCGGAGGTGCTTTCTCTGGCGTTGACCTTTGATGTTTTGAATGAATTGCTGGAGGAAAACGGCATCGTCCCCATGGCGGAAGAGGAAGTCCCGCTTGCCATGGCATCTGCCGAAGAGGGCCGCTTTTATGCCGTGGAGGGCGGCATGAATGATACATTGCGGGATGGTTCCGGAAGGGTGCGTTATATTTCCGTTTCCGGCTTGAGCAATCTGGACCGGATGCTGAAATATTACGGCGGAAGCAAGGGTAGGCACAAGATTTTTCTGGAAACTCTTGCCTGTCCCGGAGGGTGCATCAATGGACCGGTGATCCCCGCAGATTCCGGCGGGCTGGAAGCCATTGCCGAAACAGACCGCATCAGCCCCATTGCGGCAAGTTCTGCCCGGCAGGTGCAGGAAACGATCGACAGTTCGTTTGCTCCGGAACCCCGTCCTGCCTCTCCGGTATCGGAAAAAGAATTGGCATCCGCCCTGGCAAAGGTGGGCAAATTCACCCGGGATGATGAACTCAACTGCGGTGCATGCGGCTACAATACCTGCCGGGAATTTGCGGCGGCTCTTTTGCTGGACAAGGCGGAGGAAGCCATGTGCCACACTTATTTGCGGAAAAATTTTGAGCGTACCAGTAATGCTTTGATCCGTTTTATTCCTGCCGCCGTGGTGCTGGTGGATGAGGAGTTGAATATTTGCGAGTGCAACCGCCATTTTGCGGTGATGTGCGGGATGACGGATATTTTTGACGCACTGGGGAATCTCAATACCATTGCGGTGGAAACGGCGTTTCCCGGTCTGGCGGAACTTTTTGCAAGCGTGATCAGCAACGGGGGCGAGATCGAGAAATTCAATCAGAAACTCAAGGATAAGATCGTCAATATCAGCGTTTTTTCCATTGCCCACGGAAAATCCGCCGGAGCAGTGATACAGGACATTACCAAAAACGAGCTCCAGCGGGAACAGATCGCCGAAAAAGCCCGGGAAGTCATCCGGAAAAATGTTCTTACGGTTCAGCAGGTGGCACGGCTTTTCGGGGAACATGTGGCGGATACGGAGATCCTGCTTCACGAGATCGCCGGGACCTATGAGCGGCGCGGGGGCGGGTGATGTATTCGCAGCTTTTTGTGGAAATGGAATCTTTCCAGTTCACCAAGACCGGGCAGACCGCTTGCGGGGATGATATTCAAATCAAGGTATTGAAAGGGGAAAACCGTTATCTGGCGGTTTTATCCGATGGGCTGGGGAGCGGCGTCAAGGCGCATGTCCTTGCAAATATGACCACCACCATGGCACTGCGTTATCTCCAGTCCAATATGGATACTTTGCAGTCGGTGGAAACCATTATGGATTCTCTGCCGGTATGTGAGGTTCGGAAAATCAGTTATGCCACATTTTCCATGGTGGATCTCCGTCTGGGCGGGATCACCCGCATCGTGGAAATGGGCAACCCGCAATATATCCAGATGAGGGGGGATGAGGAAGTCCCGCCTTTGAAACACGAAACGATGGTATCGGATCACTGGCCGGAACGGCAGGTGGAATGTTATGAATTGAAAATGGAGCCGGGGGACCGGCTGATCATCTGTTCGGACGGGGTGACCCAGTCCGGGCTGGGGGAGGGCCCTCAATACCGTTTCGGCTGGCGGCGGTGCGGAGAACTGGAATATGCCCGGGAGCGCATCCGTTCCAATCCGGAAATTTCCTCTTACGCTCTTGCCCGGTCCATTGCTTATCAGGCATACGGTATTTCCGGAAATACCTGTAAAGATGATATTTCCTGCATGGTGATCTATATGCGGAAACCCCGTGTGATGCGGCTTCTTACCGGGCCGCCGTATCACAAAACCCACGATGCGGATTTTGCCGCCCGTGCGGATCTGGGGGAGGAACATACTGTTATCTGCGGCGGCACCACTGCCAATATTCTGGAGCGGATCACCGGGAAATCTCTGGAGATCGATATCCGCAAGATCAAACCCGGCGATAAACTTCCTCCGGTGGGGCGTCTGCCCGGGGTGGGGATGGTGACTGAAGGGATTCTGACATTGACCCGGGTCTGCCAGGCATTGGAAAAGGGCGAGGCTGTGGAAACGCTTCCGGATGCCGGACGCGAGATCATTGAAAAAATGATGCAGCACGATAAAATCGAATTCATTGTAGGTACGAAAGTCAACGAGGCCCATCAGGACCCCAATCTGCCGCAGGATCTGGAGCTGCGGCGGGGGATCATCCGGCGGATCTCTGCGGCATTGAATCAGCGTTTCCGGAAGGAAACACAAATAACATTTTTTTAACATCCGACAAGGAGGCAAAACATGAAAAAGATGCAGCTTGAAATTTGTTGCGGCACCACCTGTTACATGCTGGGGGCCAACCGGTTGTTGAATATTGAAAATGAAATGCCTTCTCATTTGCGCAGCCATGCGGTGGTGAAAGCTTCCGCCTGTCTGGGGCTGTGCGGGAACAGGGATCTTGCCGGTGCGCCTTATGTAAAACTCAATGGCGAAGTGATCGGAGAAGCCACGCCGGAAAAGATTTTCAGCCGGATGCAGGCTTTGCTTGAGGAGTGATTTATGGCGGATGGTTCCGTATTTTTAAGACGGGAATTGATGATCCGTTTTGTCCGGGCATTTTACCGGAATACGCTGGAAACAGAACTGGACCGTATCCCCATAGAGATGCGTCCCCGGCAGGGCGGTTCCAGCCGGTGCTGTATTTACCGGGACCGTGCCGTGATCAAGTACCGCTTGATGAGTCTTCTGGGATTTTCCTGTGAAGAAGAAAGGGATGAAGCCCGCACTCTTGCGGATTATTACCGGGAGGCGGTCACCCGGGAAAAGCCGGTCAATATCGCGGAAGGGCTGCCCCTTTCGGTTTGTGAAGCGGGGTGTTCGGAGTGTCCCAGTGCCAAAGTGGTGATCACCGGGAATTGCCGGGGGTGTTTTTCCCGGCCCTGCATGTATAATTGCCCCAGAGGGGCGATCTCGGTGGTCAATCAGGTATCGGTGATCGATTACAGCAAATGTATCAACTGCGGGAAATGTGTTGCGGTATGTCCATTCCGGGCCATTGTCAAAACCACTGTCCCCTGCGAAGAAGCCTGTCCCACCGGAGCCATTCACAAAGACAGTGACGGACACACCCGGATCTGCGTGGAAAAGTGCATTTCCTGCGGAAATTGCTTTGCAAAATGTCCATTCAGTGCTATTTTAGAAAGATCACAATTGCTGGATGTATTGAGGTCACTGCAAAGGAAAGAAAAAGTAGTGGCTCTGATTGCTCCGGCGGCGGCATCCCAGATCCATGGATCATTGGAGCAGCTTTTTACCGCCGTCAGCAGACTGGGGTTTGCAGATGTGTTGGAAGTTGCTCTGGGGGCGGAGGAAACGACTGCGCATGAAGCGGAGGAGTTCCGGGAAAAGATGAATAACGGCGCAAAGCTGATGACAACGAGCTGTTGTCCGGCTTATGTGGAACTGGTCCGGAAATTTCTGCCGGATTTCATGCAGTTTGTTTCCACGACTCCCAGTCCCATGATTTTTGCTTCGGAACTTGCCCGGAAGAGTCTTCCGGGGTGCAAAGTGGTGTTTATCGGCCCCTGTGTTGCCAAACGGATGGAGGCGGCCCGGAAAAATATCGATTTTGTGCTGAGTTTTGAAGAATTGTTTGCCATGTTTGCGGGGCAGGGGATCGATTTGATGGATTGCGAACCGTGGCCCATTGCCCGGCCCGCCGGTCTGGCGGCACGGAATTTTGCCCGGAGCTGCGGTGTGACCGAGGCGGTTTTGCAGGAGTTGGGCGGCTTCAAAGACGGGTTCAAACTGGATGCCAAAGCCATCAACGGGATCGATAAAAAGACCGTTGCCATGCTGAAACTCTATGCCGCCGGGAAATTGCCCGCCAATTTTCTGGAAGTGATGAGTTGCCCGGGCGGTTGTGTCAACGGCCCATGTTCATTGAAAAAATAGCTTGTCCATATATTATTGAGGAGAGAATAAAAGATGTTTATGGAACCCACATTCCGCTGGTACGGTCCGGAAGACCCTGTACCGCTGAAATTCATCCCCCAGACCGGTGCTACGGGGGTGGTGACTTCTCTGCACTACATTCCTTACGGTGTCCTGTGGACACAGGCCGCCATTATGGAGCGCAAGAAAATAATCGAGGATGCCGGAATGACATGGACAGTAGTGGAAAGCCTTCCTGTTCATGAAGATATCAAAACCCGCAGTGGATCATACAAGCGTTATCTGGATATCTATAAGCAGTCCATCCGCCATCTGGGGCAGTGCGGGGTGCCGGTCATTACCTACAACTTTATGCCGGTGCTGGACTGGGTGCGTACGGATCTGCGGCATGAACTGCCGGACGGCTCCCGGGTGCTGTACTTCAATCAGGTGGAATTTGCCGTGTTTGAGTTGTTCATCCTGCGCCGTAAAGGGGCGGAAAAGGATTATTCTGCGGAAACCATTGCCAAAGCGGAAGCCCTGTACCGTCAGATGGATGAGCAGCAGCGTTTTGTCCTGCGCCGTGCCATTATTGACAATTTCCCCGGCTTCAAGGGGGTAACGCTGGAAGATGTGCAGGCCATGCTTGCCAAATATGAACACTTCACGGCGGAACATTTGCGGGAAAATCTGGCGGAATTTCTGAACGAAGTGGTTCCGGTGGCGGAGGAATGGGGCTGCCGCATGGTCATTCACCCGGATGATCCTCCCCGTTCCATTCTGGGGCTGCCCCGTATTTTCTGCAATCAGGAAGATATCAAATCCCTGCTGTCCATTTCCTCCAGCCCTGCCAACGGGATCTGTTTCTGTGCGGGGAGTTTCAGTGCCAGAGAGGACAACAATGTGGTGGAAATGTTCAAATCCTGTGCCGACAGGGTGGGATTTTTGCACTTGCGCAGTACGCAGGTGGAAAACGGGGATTTCTACGAAGCTCCCCATCTGGAAGGCCGTGTGGATATGTACGAACTGGTGAAGGCGGTCTGCGAAGAACAGATGCGGCGCAAAGCCGAAGGCAGAGCCGACTGGCGTATCCCCTTCCGTCCCGACCACGGTGCGGATATTATGGATGACTTGCTGAAAGCTCCGAATCCCAATCCGGGTTACAACGGGCTGGGGCGAATGCGCGGACTTTCTGCGATCCGCGGGCTGGAACTGGGGATCATGCGCTCTTTGTACCCCGAAGTGAAATACGACATTTAAGTTGTATCAATACAAAAAAGACACTGCACTCCGAAAGGTGTGCAGTGTTTTTTTTGTGTCGGCAAGCCGGCATTGCCCGCAGTCTGTGCCTTGTACAAAGTGCATTGCCAGCCAGAGAACCTCATGCACAGACATTTTTCAACTGCGGACTTTCGGCCCGGCTTTTTTGCGGACGGAAAACCCGAAGTGGCCGATGGCATCGGCAACCCGGTGGTAATGGCCATGGGCGTAGGCAAGAAGATCCGCACTTTCCAGTTGTAAACGCCCTTTTTCATCGATCAGCCGTTCGCTGACCCGGACTGCGGTGATGTGGGCGATAAAAAGATCGTGGCTCCCCAATTCCAGGATGTGGGAAACTTTGCATTCCAGACTGACGGGGCACTCGGAAATCACCGGACTTTTTACTGTTTCCCCCGGAATGGGGGTAAAATGGCAGAGCGTGAATTTATTGTATTCCCGCCCGGAAAGCACCCCGCAGCGGTCCACCTCTTCCGCCAGCGATGCGGGAGGAATGTTGACGGTGACTTCTCTGCTTTCACAAATCATGGGGTGGGAAAAACGCTCTTTCCGCACGGAGATCGACAGCATGGGAGGCGTACTGCAAACGATTCCCGTCCATGCCACAGTAAAAACATTCTGCCGGACAGCATCTGCCGTCGTCACCAGAACCACGGGGAGCGGCGCCAGTTGAGTTGCTCCCTGCCATGTGATTTTTTTATCCATCCGTAAAATCCTTTCTGAACGGAAAAGATAGCCGCAGAAACTGTTTTTTCAAGGTGATCTATTTTTTTTCCTGTGCCGGATAAATCAATTTTTCCACCGCAAAGCCGTTTTTACGGAGAAAATTTACCGCTTCAACCAGCTTTTCCTGCGGTAATTCCGGGGTGCGGGCAAGGATCCAGGCAAATGAGGTATTTTTCCCCATCACGCAGGCAACGGTGTATCCCGGATCCAGCCGGATGACCCGGTACGGGCTGTAAAACGGCCTGAAAAAAGAAACTTCCAATTCGCCGGTATTTGCCGAACCGGCAAAACGGGCGAAGCCTGAAATGCTTTTCTCTTTTCCGTTTTTTACTCCCCGGTTGACGACCCGGATCATTCCGTCCGGCAGGAGCGTATATTCGGCAGAAACATTTTGCAGTCCCTTTTCAAAAAAGTTCGGCAACCGGGCGATTTCGTACCATGTACCTGTATACCGGTGGAGGTCAAATTTTGTGACTGCCGGGATCTCCGGCTGATCTGTACTGCTGCACCCTGCCAGCAAAAGCAAAAAAAAGAAATACAAAAGGTGTTTCATATTTTCCCCCTTTCTTCTGCGGAAGCAATATAGCCGGGGGCAAAAAAAACGCAAGCCCATGTTCCGGACTTGCGTAACATTTTGGGAAAATGAAAACCGTTACTTTTTCTGCAAAAACCTTGATACACAAACCACGGTTGCCCGGGTGCAGTTCACCATATCAGAAACCTTGACTTTTTCCCGGGCGGAATGAGGTGCGCCGGGGTATGATGCACCGATGCCCACGGTGGGGATCCCCGCCCGCATAAAGTGAGTCATATCTCCCCAGCCGCAGAGAATGGCAACTTCCGGTTCTTCTGAAAGCGTATCCACCCAGCAATCCCGGACAAACCGGATATATTCCTGTGCCCAGCCGGAGCAGTCTTCGCCGGGCAGGTCTTTTACCCAGATGATCCGTGGCGGATTTTCTTTCAGGAAATCATCCTGTGCTGCAGCTTTGGCAATGCAGGACTCAAAAAGTTCCCGAACCAGCCGGGCGGAACGAATGCCGTATCGGGCTTGAGAGGCATCCGCATCCGCAGGCAGCGTCCGCAAATTGAGCCCCAGAACCGCCAGTTCCGGCACATTTGCCGGGTGATTTCCCGCCTGAAAAACGCCCCAGTTGAGCATCCCCGGACCATCCGGACGGAGCGATTTGAATTCAGCAAAGGCAGGTGCCAGTTTCAATGCCTGTTCGATAGCGGATTTTGCTCCGTAGGCGGCATGGCCGGACTTGCCCGGGACTTCCACCCGCACGGTGAGGATCCCGGAACTGCCGGGGCGCACTGCGCCGTAACTCCCATCCAGCACGATCGCCGCATCCGGTTTGGGGAGAAAATCAATACAAGCCATGGAGCCTCTGCCGGAGCCGTCGCACTCTTCTTCTGTCACAAAACAGCAGTAAAGTGTGCCATCCATGCCGTCAGGTTTATTTTCCCGGAGGACACGGATCGCTTCCATCATCACGGTTACGCTGCTTTTGTCATCAGAACTGCCCCGGCCGTGGATAAAGCCGTCTTTCAACTCTCCTGAAAAGGGATCGCCTGCAAAAGAATCTGCCGCCACTGTATCCACGTGAGCATCCAGCACCAGTACAGGACCGGTTCCGGACCCGAAAACAAATTTGGCGACCACATTTTCCCGCCCTTCATTCCTGCGTCCCCGGGGGCAGAGGAGGTCCCGGCGGTCACAGGAGGCATCATTGCAGGGGATCCGTATGATTTCCGCGCCGTACCGGCGGCAGAAATCCTCAATATAGGCAAGTCCTGCACTTTCCCCGGAGGGTGCTTTATCTCCGGAATAGGGGTTGACAGTGGGGATCCGTACCAGTTCCTGACAGAACCGGATCACATTTTTTTCGCAAACCGCATTGCTTAACATTTGTTCGGCGGTATTCAGCATAGATATTTCTCCTGATCGGTCTATTATACTTACAGAAAAACAATAGCATTCCTGCCGGAAAAATCAAATGGCATGAACTTTTTGTATTTGACAAATAACAGATTACAGATTACAGTATGGAACATTCAAAAAAAACGGGGAATATTATGGCGAAAGTCTTGTTATTGCTGGCGGTATGTCTGACTGGTTTTATGACGGTGGCGGAAACGATTCTTTTCCGCAGCGGTGAAGTATTGGCGGCGGAAGTTTCTTCTGCGGTGCCCCGTGTTGCCAATCTGGCGGCGGAGGATACGGCGGGTGCCCGGGTGTACGCTCTGGTGACCGTGCGGCTCCAGCAGGGGCGGACGATTTCTGTGGAGGATTATTCACTGAACGCATTGGGAGGCGTGTACCGGTGCATTGCCATCCGGGAAGAGAACGGGGCATTCAATGCAAACAACTGGCATATTGCCAACGCTTCTCCCAAAAAGAAATACGGTCTTCTCTTTGCTTTGCAGATCCCTGCCGGGCAGAACTACAACAATGTAACCTTTGATCTTGTTTGCAATGCGCCGGGGAAGTGGAACCGGACGGCGATCCCGTTTACGGACCGCCGCAATCAGGGGTTTTCCGCCGCCTCGGCCATTCCTCATGGCGGCAGATTCCCGGCTGCGAAGTGATTTTTGCCGGATTTTCCGGTTTTTTTGCAAAAAAAAGCAATTCCGGACTTGCAAAATCCGGGATTGGCGTTATAGTAATGGATGTGTGGCGGGTTAGCTCAGTTGGTTAGAGCGTCGGAATCATAATCCGCAGGTCCCTGGTTCGAATCCTGGACCCGCTACCAGTTTTGAATTTGAGGCCAGTCTTTTGACTGGCTTTTTTTGTGTCTTTTTCCCTTGCTTTTCTTTCCTCAAGAGTGTATATTCCCGCAACGGGTGCATTTTTAACGCATTTTATAAGTATAAGGAGTACAGTGTATGAAGTGGTTCATTGGTGTGATGGTGGCTGCAGCTTTATCGCTCTCCGGAGCAACGGTTTGCAAGGATACTCTGGGGAATGCCCCCCGGGATTTGAGCGGATTGCCCATGGGGTGGCGGCATTATGATACGGTGATTCAGGGATCGAGCGGCACCCGGCAGATCATGAATATTCAGGGGAGGCCCGCTGTTGTTTTGAAGGATGAAGGCCCCGGGGAGATCGGGTTTTTCCGGGAATTTCCCTGCAATGGCGAGCGTTACTGGCACGCTTCCATCTATGCCGCCTTGCCGAAAGGGGCCAAAGCCAATGACGCCGCTGTTCTGCAGTTGACATTTATGGGGAAGACCCGGAAGAGTGCCGCTGTCCGGCTGGATGTCAGTTCGCAGAAATTTGAGAAATTTGACCTTTATATGCAGGCTCCCGCCGGGGCAACATCTGTGCGTTGTTATATTTATACCCACAAGCCTCCGACGGGTTCCGTGGCGGTGCGGGATTTGATGATCGAAACATCCGCGAAACCTTTTGCTGCTGCATACAGCCCGTCCGGTATGTTTTTTCAGGCTGGACAGGGGAAATTGAACCTGAAAAATGTGCAGGCGACCCCGATGGGTGTCATCATCCGGGAGGGCGGTAAATCCTATGTGGGCGCAGCAGGGGCAGAGCCGGATCTGGTGTTTGACATTGCTGCCGGCAAGCCCGGACTTTATGTGATCTCCACAGAAAGCTGTGTGGACAAGGTCGGTGCCGCCAAAATGCTGAAATCCCGCACCAAATATGACTCCATGGCGGCACAGTTCCAAATCGACGATGCCCGCCCGACGCAACGGTATATTTTTGTTCCCTGGAGCCGCCCGGACTTTTGCCGTCAGACGCCGGGAAAATTCTATTTGAGCGGCAAACCCCAGAAGTTGAAGATCTGGCTTCCGGAACATTGCGCCCTCAAAACCGTCCGGATCGTTCCCTATGTTTCCCGGGCAGTTCCCCGGGATGCGGCAAATTACACTCCCCGTTATGTGCCGCCCAAGACCCGTCCCCGTCTGTGGGTCAATGCCGATACCGTGGAAAAAGTCCGTGCCAATCTGACCCATCCGGAACACGCACACTACTGGGCAAAAGTGAAAGCCGTTGCTCTTGCTCCTGCAAAATACACTTTTGATCCCGGGAAAGAAATGAAGCACAATTCCGCTCTGGAATCGGTGATGTACAACAAGGCTTTTTATTACCTGATGACCGGGGATAAAAAGATCGGTTTGGAAGCGGTCTCTCTTGCCCGGAAATATCTGGAACTGGTGGAGTTCGGCAATCTGCTGGACATCACCCGGGAAATGGGGCGTGCCATCCATTACGCCGCCTGTGTGTACGACTGGTGCTATGACCTGATGACTCCCGAAGACAAGGCTTCTCTCTGCAAAAACTTTATGCGCCTTGCTATTGATATGGAATGCGGCTGGCCGCCTTTCGGGCAGAGCATCGTGAACGGTCACGGCAATGAATTGCAGATCAACCGGGATTTCCTCTCCATGTCTATAGCCATTTACGATGAAGACCCGGTTCCGTACAAGTATTGCTCCTACCTGATCCTGGAGCAGCTTGTTCCCATGCGGAAATTTGAATACCGTTCCCCCCGTCACAATCAGGGGGTGGGGTATGCCTCCTTCCGCTTCCCCTGTGATTTGCGTGCCGCCACTTTGTTCCGGCAGATGCTGGGGTTCCCGGTGTTTGACGAAAATATCAAAACTGTGCCGCTGTACTGGATATATATGCGTACCCCTTCCGGCTCCATGTTCCCGGATGGGGATGGCGGTATGGGGCAGCAGAGCCGTTACTGGTCCTCCCCGGATTCGGCGTTTATGAACATGATTTACACCGGAAGTCCGCTGGTGAAGGGCGAATTCAACCGGCAGGTCCCCGGCATGTACTGGGATTCTCCTTTGTTTTTGCTGTTGAATGATCCCGGTTTGAAAGCGGAATCCTCTCTGGCCTCTTTGCCGCTGACGCTGGACTTCGGGCCCACTCTTTCCGGCATGATCGCCCGTACCGGCTGGCGGATCGGGCCGTATTCCGATGATGTATCCATGGAGATCAAGGGCGGCGGCTATCATTTCGGCAACCACCAGCATGCGGATGCCGGAGCGTTCCAGATTTTTTATCGCGGGAACCTTGTTACCCGTCTGGGGCAGTACCACTATTACGGGACGCCCTATGACATGAATTTCGGCAAACGCTCCATTGCCAACTCCATGGTGCTGGTGCGGGATCCCAAAGAGCGTTTTCTGAATACGCCTGCCAATGACGGCGGTTCGCTGTTTTATCAGAGCCATCCGAAAACGCCGGAACAGGCTCGCCGGAGTTTCCGGTACGGCAAAAAACTGTATTGCTCTTTCGGACCTTCAGCCATGCGGCCCTATTACAGCAGTTATGCCGCTGATCTGACCGGTGCATACAGCAAAAAAGTGAAGAAATTTGTCCGCACGTTCCACTTCTTCAATATGGAAAATACAGAGATCCCGGCCGTGATCATTGCTACGGATAACATCACCTCTTCCGATCCCGCCTTCCGCAAATACTGGCAGCTTGCCACTTTGTCCAAGCCGGTCGTGACGGCAGACGGCGTGGTGTTGTCTGCGGGCAACGGCAGAAAAACGGGGAAACTCCATGTTTCCATGCCGCTTCCTGCCGAAAAAACGGTGGAAGTGAAGAGCGGGAAAGATCTGCACGATGTGTTCGGTTTGAAATACAATCCTCCCCAGCCCGGGGCTGTTCAGGCAAAAGGACACCGGGTGATGTTTTCCCCCGCCAAAGCATCCGCCAATGACCGTTTTCTGACCATTATGCAGGTGGCGGATCAGGATGCCAAACCGCTTCCGGTGAAATGGAGTGAAACCCCGGTATCCTATGTGGTGGAATTCGGCAACCGTGCCGTGAGTCTGAATTCCGGCACAGAAATGATCGGGAAAGCTTTTTCGATGAATGTTACCCGGAAAGGGAATGTTCAGATTCTCGCTGCCGGTCTGGCGGATGGTTTGTGGACGGTCACCGGGCCTGCCGGGAAGTTTTACACCGAAGTCAAAGCCGGGAAAAACACTATTTTCCTGATGGGCCCTGCGGGGAAATACACCTTTGCGCCGGGCAAATCCGCCGGAGCAAAAGCGTTGCCGGATTATTCCGGCCTTGCCCCTGCCAAGCGGCCGGAACCGCCTGCAAACAGCCTGATCCATGACGGCAGGGCTGTCAAAGGCGTGCAGCTTGTATCTGCGGGCCGCCAGCAGTTTCTTGCTTCGGCGATTCCTTTGCTGAAGGCACTGGGGGCCGAAGATATTTCTGCAAAAGAGGGCTTCCTGAAAGCCCGGGTGAAGGATGCTTCTGTGGTTTTTTATCTGGAATCCGGTGATGTGACTGTGAATGGTGCCAAGGTCGTTTTCCCGGAAAAGACCCGGGTGATCAAGGGCGAATGGTACATGCCGCTTTCTGCGCTGGTTCTTTTCGGGCTGGAGGCGGAGGAGGACCGGATCAACCGGTCGGTGGAATTGCGGCTCCGTCCGGCAGAGTTTGAAAATATCCTGTGGATCTCTTCCCGTGCCAACAATAACCGGGATCAGCTCTGGGAAATGCTCCGGAACGGGAACGGAAAAGCCGGATATTGGGATGGCGAAGGGGACGGTGCCGGTTTTGAGCTCGGGTTTGTGCGCCCGGTGGAGATCGACGGTGTTGCCATCCAGTTCTACATGGGAGCCGCGCGCAAGGCGAAGTTTGATATTGAAGTCAGCAATGGCGGGCCGTGGAAAAAGGTGTTTTCCGGCGTGAGTTCCGGGAAGACTGAAGATTTGGAATATTTCCGTTTCCCGGCTGAAAAAGTTTCCAAAATCCGGTTTGTGGGTTACGGAAATACGATCAACCAGTGGAATTCAATTACGACATTTAAAGTTTTGGAGAAGAAATGAAGAAGATTTTGCAGTGTGTGTTTGCCGCAGTGTTTCTGTTGCTGACTTCCGGTTGTGATACCATTCGGGAAGCATGGGAGGAATCCATGAATTCTTCCGGCGGTTCTATCGGCCGGGGAGGGGACTGGTTTACCGAGGAATACAAGCCCAAGTATCTTTTTGCCTTGTATGCGCAGGTGAAATATCCCCGTGGCTTGCGGGATCTGGAGCGGCAGATCGTCACCTTTGAGGGGAAACGGCTGTGGATTAATACCAACCAGTTTTTGAGCAGCCGCCATGTGCAGGAGATCCGTAAGATGCCCCGGGCGGATGTGCCGGGTGCGTATGATCTTGCTTTGAAACTCAGTGACAGCGGCGCCCGGATCTGGACCATGCTGGCACAGCAGTTCAACCGGGACCCCATGATCATGATGATCGATGATTATTACCAGTGTTCTTTCTGTCCCCAGCCGCTGGCGGATGTGGATACCAACTGGGTGGTCATCAGCTATCCTTTTGACGAAGTTACCGCCAAGGGGATGGAAAAGTATGCCGGAAAGAATTTCAAGCATTTAAGTCCGCCAGCCAATTAAACAGCTTTCCTGGATGGTGACGATATGACTTGCTGGATTTGGCACGATCAAGGGGTATCGGTCAATGAATATGCCATTGCCCGCTGTTTCTTTTCCGCTCAGGAGTGCAATAAGCCGGAACTGCTGGTTTCTGCGGACAGCGATTTTGCCGCGTATTTGAACGGGGTGTTTCTTGGGCGGGGGCAGTTCAGCGATTTCCCGGACCGCAAGACCTTTACCCGTATTCCGTTGGGCGGCGTTTTGCAAAATGGGCGCAATGAATTGCAGATTCATGTTCAGTATTGCGGCAGTGATTTTCTTTCGCATCAGGCTGGAACTCCCCGGTTGTGGGCGGAAGTCCGGGACGGAGAAACTGTGTTGACCGGTACCGGCCGCGATTGGCAGATCGCCCGGCACCCCGCATTCCGTTGCGGACCCATTGAGCAGGTCAATATCATGCTGGGTTACACCTGGGAATATGATGCCCGGAAAGAAGATGATGCTCTTTTTGTTCCCGCTGTGGAGCTGCCTGCCGATGATGTCCCGGTGGAGCGTCCGGTCCCCATGCTGTTTCCCGGGGAACCCCTGGTATCGGACAGTATTTTCCACGGTTATTTCAGGCGGCAGGATCGGGATTCTTTCCCCGGCAAGGCGGTAATCGAGGATATGATCGCCCCATTGGTCTACAAATTTGAGGGGGAATTCGGGGATTTGCCCGAAGGGGCGGATGGCTGGATGACCGTTTACGATCTGGGGCGGGATGAAACAGGTCTGCTGTATCTGGATGTGGAAGCCGCTGCCGGAACGGTGTTGGATATTGCTTACGGCGAGCATCTCTGGCTGGGGAGGGTGGCGGCAGCCAGTCAGGATCGTTCCCGTACCTATACAGATCGCTACATTTGCAAGGAAGGCCGGAACCGGTTCACTTTCTGTTTCCGGCGTTACGGCTGCCGTTATCTGGAGGTGCATGTTACGGGGATGCGCGGACCGGTCAGGATCCATCAGCTCACGCTCCGCCCCACGGAATTACCGCTGCCGCCAGCGGCGGCTTTTGCGTCTGCGGACCGTTTGATGAACCGGACGCACGAAGTCGGGATACGGACACTTCACTTGTGTATGCACGAGCATTACGAGGATTGCCCGTCACGGGAACAGTCGCTGTACGGTTACGATTCCCGGAACCAGATGCTTTTCGGGTATTATGTGTATGGGAATTACCGTTTTGCCGCCGCCTCACTGGATCTTCTGGGGCAGTCCATGCAGGAAAACGGATTCCTCACCCTGACGGCGCCGGGCTGGAAAACGCTTTATATTCCCATTTTCACTTTTGCATGGATCTCTGCCATACGGGAGTACGGGCTGTATTCCGGGGATGACTCTGTATTCAAACGCTGGCGGAAAGTCATCCGGCAGGCTGTTTTGAAATTCATGGCGCGTCCGACGGAGGCGGGATTGTATCTGCCTCCGGAATCCGCCAACGGAGTCCGGTGCTGGAATTTCTGCGAATGGGTTCCCGGACTGGACGGTAATCTGGGGAATGCGGCGGCGAATGCGGATGGGACTGTTCCCACGGCGTTTTTCAACCTCTATCTGGTGGAGGCTTTGCGTGCTGTGGCGGAAATGGATGAAGATGAGGCACTGCGTTTGCAGGCAGATGAACTCGGGAAACGCACCGAAATATTCTTCCGTGATCCGGAAACCGGATATTACCGGACGCGCAGGGAGGAGCCACAGTACCACGCTCATATCCAGCATTTGATGCTGGCTCTGGATCTGGTGCCGGAATCTTTGCGGGAAAAGGTGGTGGATTTCTCCATGTCCGACCGGGTGATGCCCGCCACATTCAGTACGTATATATACATGATCCGGGCACTGATGGCCAATGGCCGCTGTGCCGGATTGGAGGCCCGGCTGCGGCAGGATTTTGACCGTATGACCCTTACCGGAGCTGATACTTTCTGGGAAACCGCTAACGGTTACCGCGGCACCACCGCCAAAGGATACGGCGGCAGTCAGTGCCACGCATGGAGCTGCGCCGGTTTGTTGTTTGACGGAGCGTACCGTTTGGGCGTGATCCCCATGACGCCGGGGTTTGAAACCTTTTCTCTGGTGATCCATCCATGCTGCGAAGAGCGTCTGTCCGGCGAAGTCCCGACTCCGCACGGGCTGATCCGCATTGCGTGGCGGAAGCCGGACAACGGAAAGATCCGGGTGCAGTTGAGCTGCCCGGCAGGAACCCGGCCCGGATACATTGCGCCGGATATTGAGCTTGTTGAACAGATATGAAGAATTCCTATACCATTGAACCCATCGGGATTTTCCGTTGCGGCGAACAGTACCGGTACGAAACGCCCCGGCAGGGCGTTTTTGCCGAAAATGAGGGTGTTATTGAGCTTGCGCCCGGAAACTCTTTCGAGCAGGCGGCTGCGGATTTGAATGGATTCAGCCGGATCTGGATTCTGTTTCTGTTCCATTTGAATGAAACGTGGAATGTGCAGGTGCGACCGCCGGTGGCGCCGGACAAGCGGAAGATCGGGGTATTTGCCACCCGTTCGCCCCACCGGCCCAACCGGATCGGGATGAGTTGTGTGGAGCTTGTATCGGTGGAGGGGTTGCGGATCCGTGTGAAGAACTTTGATTTGCTGGACAGGACGCCTGTTATCGACATTAAACCCTACATTCCCCGGGCGGATGCCTTCCCGGATGCTGCAACAGGTTGGCTGGAAAACGCCGTCAGCGATGGGTTTCAGGTGGGATTTTCGCCTGAAATGGAGCGTGATGCCGGGATTTTGACGGCGTGCGGCGGGCCGGATCTGAAGCGGTTCTGCCGGGTGCAGCTGGTGCATGCGCCGCTGGACAGGGAACGGAAACGGCTTTATCCGTGCGGCGATGGCGCATGGGAGATCGGTTTCCGCACCTGGCGGATCCGCTTTACGGTGGATGAAGCGGCAAAGCGGGTATATGCGGAAAAGATCCGCAGTCACTATTTGCCGGAGGAATTGCTGCCGGGGGCAGAGGACCCTTATCTGGATAAAGATCTGCACCGGGCATGGCTCTCCGCCTCTATAGCAGATTCTTGATGAAAATGCAAGGGGCAAAATAAAGATTTTTGAAAAATATTTTTGGAAAATACCGGCAAAACAGGGTTGACAAATTGACGAAATGCGGGTATCTTATGCACAGTACGCCCGGGGCAAAAGACACGGAGCCTGTTAATAACTTGTAAATAAATTGACAGGCCGGACGCCGGAAAAGCTGTAAGTCGCCTGTTTCCTATATAATATGAGAAAGTTACAGCTTTTTAAACGGGAGTCCGTGCCGGATTCAGGCGATTTTGAGGTGAGGAAGCCTCAAAAAACAGCAGAACAGGACGTGTTTTGAGAGCAGTGCTGAACGGGATGCCCGGGGCACTTGAACAGGAAAACGAAGAATTGTGAGTGCCTTGTAAATAACTTTTGAGGCACTTGGAGAGGAAAATGGAAACGCAGGAGAATTTTGCCGTCAGCGTGTGGCGTGTTGCCGCCGCGCGTTTACAGGAGCGGCATGCAAATATTTATCGGGACTGGTTTGCCCAGATGGTGCCGGTGCGTCTTGAAAAAGACGGGACGGAACTGATTCTCGGGGTGTCTTGCGACTTTTACGGGGAATGGGTGGAATCCAACTACCGTGATTTGCTGGACGATGCTTTGGCGGATATCAATGGGCAGAGTTATGCCTGGGCCTTTGAAAAAGGGTATGAGCCGGTTGCTGAAATTGCGGAAGCTGTTCCGGCTGTGCCGCAGGCTCCGTCCGTGCCGCAGTTGCCGATTGCTCCGCAGGTGCAGTACCGGGAAACGTTTGAGAATTTTGTTGTGGGGGATGCCAACCGTTTTGCGGTGATGACCACGCAGGCAACGGTTGCGAAACCGGGGCTGTATAACCCGCTTTTCCTGTATGGCGACAGCGGCGTCGGCAAGACCCACCTCCTGTGTGCTGCTGCGGTGGCTGCCCAGCAGCATAATCGTGCGCTGCGCACGCGTTATATGTCCTGCAGTGAGTTGCTGGACCGTTTTTATGAACTCATTTCCCGTCATACGAGTCTTTCGGAATTCCGGGCTTCTTTGCGGGATGTGGATATGCTTCTGGTGGATGATGTGCATGTGCTGGCGCGCAAGCCGCAGATTCAGGAGGAGTTTTTCAATCTCTTCAACTATTTTTACAATCAGCAGAAGCAGATTATTCTCACCAGCGACAAACAGCCTTGTGAGATCGAAGGTCTGGAACCCCGTCTGGTGACCCGTTTTGAGTCCGGTGTTACGGCGGAGGTGTGTGTGCCCGAGGTGGAGGGGCGGCTGATGATCCTGCGGAAGATGCGGGATGAAACGCTTCTGCCCGCCCGTCTTGCGGATCCGATCCTTGAATTTATTGCCGAACAGATTTCGTCCAGTGTGCGGCGTTTGAAGGGTGCATTCATGCGCCTGGCGTCGCTGGCGACTGCCTGCGGTGATGTCACGATGGAGCAGGCCGAGCAGTTGCTTGCCCCGCAGATCGATGATGAACTGGCGACTCGAGTGGTTTCCATGGAAGTCATTCTGCAGCGGGTTGCGGAGCAGTTCGGAATCTCCATGGCGGATCTGATGGGGAACCGTCGGCCCCGGAATATTGCGGAGCCCCGGATGGTGGCAATGTATCTCTGCCGCCGTCATACCCGGCATTCCCTGCCGGAGATCGGCAATGCTTTCGGGAAGACCCATGCCACGGTTTTGAATGCCATGAACAAGGTGCCGGAACTGTGCCGCAAGGATGATGCTTTGCGTACCCGGATGCGGCAGATCGAGAAAACGCTGGGGCGGAAAGGGGGCTGCTGACCGTATTTTGTGAGGCGAAAAAGGGGGATTTTCAGGGGAAAATGCAAA
>JAFTIA010000100.1 GCA_017457105.1 Lentisphaeria bacterium
CTTCGGTGCCGAGCGCGCAGGGGCCTTGGGAGGGAATCGCTGCACAGCGTTGCAGCGACTGCCCCCAAAATATTGGGGGCTGCCGAGTGGCACCGAGCACTAAGCCGCCTTCTCACCGCCCGAGGCGGTGAGGAGGCGAGCGCCTCTAACCGTAAAGAAGCCGCATAGCGTGCCGTAGGCCTCCATACAGCACACGGGTCGAAAGGGGGGCACACGGGGGGAAAAGTGAGGTTTCCCCCCGTGCTCCATGTGCATGGCGTCCCAAAAAAGCAAAGCGCATTCCCATCGGCTGGCAGAGCACTTGG
Organism: Lentisphaeria bacterium; assembly: GCA_017457105.1. GTDB lineage: Bacteria > Verrucomicrobiota > Lentisphaeria > Victivallales > Victivallaceae > UBA1776. The sequence goes on from JAFTIA010000100.1 coordinate 306, forward strand.
CGCAAGGCACAGGGTGCGGGCAAGGGACTACGGACTTGTACGGACTTGTACGGACTTTTACGGACCCTCCTTCGCCGGAGGCTTCGGAGGGCAGGCGGCACATGGCTGTGTGTGTGCAATGTGCTCCGGAAATTCCGGAGCGCATGGCTGGCTGATAGCCAAACTCCCGTCTGTATAAGTCCGTATTGTCCAGCCTCCCCCATGTGCATTGCGTTATGCGCTCCGCCAGGCATATTACTGCCGGAGCGTAATCAGGAATTCTGTTTCCCCTTCTGCCGGGGCGGTGATCCGGTATTCGTCATGCACATTTCTCCCCCAGCTGTCATCTCCGCCGACACCTCTCTGCATCAGATCAAGGTGCAGATACCAGTTGCCATCCGGTTTCAGGTCTGCCAGATGGGTGGCGGCGGCCAACATTGCCGGCTGATACGGCAGGATCGTGAAACAGAAAAGTTTCGGGCCGGAGATTACGATCCGGCTGCCATGAATATCTGTCAATTCCAATTCCCGGACATCACAACGCTGACCGTTTTCCTGCGGTTTGACATATGAAGTCTGCATTTCTTCCGGCGGCATGGTATAACGGCCCACAAATGCGGAACGCTTCCGGTCGCAATACGCTTCATGAGGTCCTCTGCCGTACCAGTGGACTTTTGCAATTTTTTCCCGGGGCAGGGGCAAACAGATCCCGATCCTGGCAGGTTCAGTTGTCAATTTGTAATGCAGCCTGCACAAAAATGCCCCGTTGCCATTGGAGAACCAGTTCAATTCCCCCGCTGCCTCCGCAACCGGCGGAAATTTGCAGCCGATATCGTTGTCAGTCACAGCCCGGTTGAAATATGGCCTTGCCGGATAAGGGGCTGTAACAGACTGCCATTTTTCATCCGTTTTTTCCCACAAGGGGTTATCTGCCGGTACCACGTTGTATGTATCGGCAATTTCTGCGGCTAAATCTTCCGACCCTTTAGCAGAGTATATCCGGAGCCGCCATTCGCCGGATTTATCCGGATGCTGCGGCATGGGGAGTGTCACTTCTTCGCCGGGTTCTGCGGAAATCAGCCACTCGCCGCTGGCGGCGGGGAAGCCATTGCAGCGCCATTGCCACAGTACCTGCAAATTTTTCCACGGCAGGAAAAAGGCTTTGTTCCGTAATTTTACAACTTTTTTTTCCGGATCGGTTTTGGCGGCAAACGGCTGCTGGACATAGCGGAATTCCTCATAACCCGGATTAGGCGTCCGGTCTGCCTGCACGATCCCGTCAATACAGAAATTGCCGGTATTGGGAACATCCCCGAAATCCCCTCCGTAAGCAAATTTGCCGTCTTTATACAAGCCGTGTTCACACCATTCCCAAACGAATCCGCCGGTGAGCCGGGGGTGTCTTTCCATGGTTTCCCAGTATTCAAAAAGATTGCCGCTGCTGTTGCCCATGGCATGAGCGTATTCATTCATGATAAAGGGCTTGCCGGAAGGCTGTGTGCCGTGCTGGTCAACGGAGGAGAGTTCCCCTTTTTCACTTTTGCGGATGACCGGGCCTCTGATATACGCTTCCAGCCAATCCGGCGGCGGATAGGTCTGACTGTCAAAGTCCGCCGGGAGGTTCATATCGGCGTATTGGATGGGGCGGCCATCCAGACTGCGGATCAGTGCGGCGGCTTCCGGGAAAATATTGCCGTACCCGGCTTCATTGCCCAGAGACCACAAAGTTACAGAAATATAATTGCGCCCGGTCAGCACCATCCGGCGGATTCTGTCCAGTACGGCGGGGCGCCATTCCGGATTGTCTCCGGGCAGGATGCGGCGGTGGTAACTGATACCGTGACTTTCCACATTAGCTTCATCGCAGACATACAGTCCGTATTTGTCACAAAGTTCATACCACAGCGGGTGATCCGGGTAATGGCTGGTACGCACGGCATCAAAGTTTGCCTGTTTGATCAGCTTTATATCCCGGAACATGCCTTCCCTGGTGATGGCCCGTCCCCGGGCAGGATCAAATTCATGGCGGTTGACCCCGTGGAATTTGATGGGCTGACCGTTGAAATAAAACACTCCGTCACGGATCTCTTCCGTATGGAATCCGGTACGGAAATGGCGGATGTCGCACACTTCTCCTTCCGGCGTGGTCAGGACGGCTGTTACCGGATAAAGCACCGGCGTTTCCGCACTCCAAAGTTGGAAATCGGCAACGGAGATACTTTGATTTTCTCCGGCTCCATTCTGTTCCAGATGCCAGATACAGCCGGCATCTTCTGCCGCTTTACTCAATTCCGCCTTTGCCCGGATGGTTCCGGCTTCGGGCAGCAGTTGGATATCGGCAAAATGCCGCTTGTCACGGCTGTAAAGGAAAACATCCCGGAATATGCCGGACAATCTCCAGAAATCCTGATCTTCCAGATAACTTGCACTGGAATATTTGCAGACTGCCAGTGTGATCTGAACTGTTTGCCGGTCAGCGAAGAACCGGGTCAGGTCAAATTCCGCCGCGCCCATGGAGTCCTCGCTGTAACCGGTAAATTCGCCGTTGCAATAAACAGCAAGGGCGGTCTGTGCGGCTCCGATATACAAAATGATCTCCCGGCCCTGCCATCCGGCGGGCAGGGTAATTTCTTTCCGCAGAATGGCGGTGGGGGCAGGTTCCCGTCTTGCAGTATATTCCGGCGGAGCGGGCTGGAAGGCCCGGGGGGGATCGCAGGGGAAAACAAATCCGCTGGCACGGTAAATAGGGGTGCCGTATCCAAGGGTTTCCCAGTTTGCGGGCAAGCTGATCCGAGCCCACTGCCGGTCATCAAATCCGGGTTCTGCACAATTTTCCGGAAGGTTATGAAAATCCGGCTGCCAATGGAAACGCCAATCGTTATTAAGGCAAATCCGCCAATCGTCAATATCATAGAGGAACTGTTCCGGCGGCAGTAATTTTTTTGCGGACGGCCAGCCGCATCCATGGGGCGGCAGTTTGCCGAAAGCAATTTCCTGCGGCTTTTCCAGACGGTCGATCCAGTTTTTCATTTCGTGCAGAGTTCCGGTAAGTGTATTTTAATATCTCTGACATTCCGGGAAAAGTTTTTCAAAGGTGCTGACAAGTTTATTCATCGGTAACTTGCCGGGGAGTATGGAAACCTCACTTTGGATACACTGCAGTCTGGGGGCATTCATCAGTTTTTCCCGGACGTTCTGCCAGTTGACACAGCCGGTGCCGGGCAGCTGGTGCTGATCCAGTTCCGCATTGTTGTCATGGAGGTGACAGGTAACAATATCGGACTGCATTTTGTCTATTACCTGATCGTCCCACGGCGGCGTATTCGGCGTGGTATAACGCCAGGAGGTGTGGGCGGCGGATTCTTCATGGATCTTGCCGTTGCCCATAATATTGGCATGTCCGGCATCAAAGCAGAACCCCAGCGCATCAGTGGGGAACATTTTTTTCCATGCAATGAGGCGTTCGGGCGTGGTGGTTTGGGTCCAGATGTTTTCAATGCAGATGGTCATTCCCAATTCTTCTGCGGTGGGGAGAAGCTGTTCCAGAGATTCTGTGACCGCATCGATATGGTTTTGCAAAGGCAGTGTTGCCAGTTCCTGTGTACGGTTGTTGCCCACGTGGATGGTGATGCTCTTTACGCCAAAATAAGCGGCGATCTCCATGGCAAGTTTCTGGCGGGCGAACATGATTTTCCGCTGGGATCTTACTTGGAGATTCATATCTGTTTCAATGCCGAAGGGGGCGTGACTGTCTATAAAATCCAGCCCGGCATCTTTCATTTCTTTTTCGATCTCATCCAGCTGGGGGGCATCCTGCATGATGTCCCGGATCAGAGAATCGGTCAAAACCAGATGCTTTGCCCCGGCAGACACCATTTCAGCCATGAGCCAGGGGCGGATCTCACGCATGTTCATGTCAAAATTACAGAAATAAGTCAACGGTACCGGATACATAAATAAACCTCCATGGGAAATGATTTTTCTGAAATATAGCGGCGGAAACAGTTTTTTCAACTTATTCTCATGGGAACAGGTTGAAAATCAGGACAAAAAAAGACCTGCCAAATCAGCAGGTCTGTGATCTTGAGAGTTTTTTACTTCTCCAGGGCGTACAGGTAATAAATGGACCCGCTTGCCGCACTGTTGGTGCTTTCCTTGCCGGCATTGTAATCCATGGTGGAAATGGTGGAGCCGTGGCCATCCACCCACAGGGCATTGAACGCTTTGTCATGCCGGTCCGGCGTGGGAACTCCGTTGCCGTTGCCGTAATGGTAAATGATCGAACCCTGACCGTCATTGCCGAGATTGCCGTCTGCGCTGTCCCCGATGATGATCGTATCCGAGGGTTTGCCGACCTTGGTGACCTTCATCCAATACCCGGCGCCGCCGCCGGTGGTGTATCCGGTGCCGGTCTTGTTGCCGGGATAGCCATAGCCGTACCCGCCGCCGGTAACGGCCGGTTCAGGCTTGCGTGCGGCAGTATTGGTAATGAGTTCCGGCCGCCAGATGGGGCAGCGGAAAGCCCCGGTGGAAAGGTACGGCGCAGCCTGGGTGGCGTTGTAGTTGGAGGGAATGTTCATCCCCATATAGTTCGCCAGACGGGCCTTCCATGCGGCAAGGCCGATGTATTGCCAGCCATTGGTGCCGGGCATCAGGTCTTCATTGTCCGAAGTGTACATGTGAAGAGCCGTAGACATGCTTTTGATATTGCCGAGGCAGGACGATTTCTGGGCGGTCATCCGGGCTTTATTCAAAGCCGGGAGCAGCATTGCTGCAAGAATGGCAATAATGGCGATTACAACCAATAGTTCGATCAGCGTGAACGCTGATCGAGTGAAGATGTGAAGGTGTGAAGAGTTTGCCTGCGGCAAACGTGAAGTGCGCCCTGCCGGGCGTAAGGATGTGTTGTTTTTTGTTTTAAAAAGACAATTCTGTTGTGCAGTAGTAACCAAGAGTTCGATCAATGTAAAGGAACGACGCATAATATGCGTTCTGTTAACCATTTTTGAGCTCAACATCATTCTTTTCTCCTCTTTTTTGCCTGTATTTCAGATTCTTCCGGCCTCAACGGACTTAACAGAACGCATATTATGCGACCTGCGTAACTTTATCCAATGGCTAAATATAGCCAATTTTTTTCATAAAGTCAAGCGAATTTGCCTGCTTTTAAAAAAAAACACGCTTTTTTTATTTTCAGGCAAAAAAAAGGCCTGCGTCGCAGGCCTGAATAATTGTTTAGAAAAAGGGATCAGAAGCCGCCGTTTTTCGGGTCTTCCACATAATAGTTCCAGAGGGTGTAGCCATTGGCCAGCAACGTTCCGTACGATCTTCCCCCTTCAAAGGTGGAAGCATGGCCATCCAGATGTGCCACATTGATGCCCTGTGAACCATGAATACCCCACGGGAGTATTTCGCCGATGGTGGTGCCGTAGCCCCACCAGTTTTTGTTGAAGGAGAAGTAAAAACTGTCGGCAAAATCCCATTTTTCAGAGGGGTTTTTGTAGGCGGTGATCCGGCTGCCGGGAATCGACCAGCCATATTGGGTGCCCCGGTAATAGCCGCCAGTATGCTGGTTGCGGCCGTAACCCCCGTTGGTGGTATAAACATTGCCCGCCTCATCCCACATCTGAAACTGGGTTTTCGGGGAATGGTTCTTGGCAATTTCCACGCCGAGGGTACTGCGCCCCACAAGTGCCAGACTGGCATTGCAAACGGGCGGCGCATAGGTTACCGTAGTACTCTTTTTTGATTTGCGGGAACAGAGGGTTTTCAGGTAGTTCCAGGCGTAGAACGCCCGGTGCCAGCCCCATTGATCCCCGTTGGATACTGAAACGGTGGTGGGCATGTGCATGTCATCAAAGTCCGCAGTGTATGCCATGCGCGCCTGACTCAGTTGTTTCAGGGTGCTTATACAGTTTGCACCGTGAGCTTTGCTCCGCGCCTTGTTCAGTGCGGGGAGCAGCATTGCTGCAAGAATGGCAATAATGGCGATCACAACCAAGAGTTCGATCAGCGTGAACGCTGATCGAATGAAGCACGGCTTCGCCGTATGAAGCATTTTCCTGCGGAAAATATGAAGCGCGGCTTCGCCGTATGAAGTGCGCCCTTGCGGGCGTAAGGTTATGCTCTTTGGACAAAATTGCTCGATCAGCGTGAACGCTGATCGAGTGAAGCACTGCTCCGCCGTGTGAAGCGCAGCGTTGCTGCATGAAGCGTTTGCCTGCGGCAAACATGAAGCACTTGCTTTGCAAGTATGATGCGGTGTATTTTTGTGAGCGGCACTCTCC
>JAFTIA010000101.1 GCA_017457105.1 Lentisphaeria bacterium
CGAAAAAGACCCCGGCAAAGAAAGCCGAAGTCAAGGCTGAACCTGCGAAAAAGACCCCGGCAAAGAAAGCCGAAGTCAAAGCCGAGCCCGTGAAGAAGGCCCCGGCAAAGAAAGCCGAAGTCAAAGCCGAGCCCGTGAAAAAGGCAACCGCTAAGAAAACGGAAGTCAAGGCTGAACCCGTGAAAAAGGCCCCGGCAAAGAAAGCCGAAGTCAAAGCTGAACCCGTGAAGAAAACCCCGGCAAAGAAGGCCGAAGTCAAGGCTGAACCGGAAGTCAAAGCCGAGCCCGTGAAAAAGGCGACCGCAAAGAAGGCCGAAGTCAAGGCTGAACCGGAAGTCAAAGCCGAGCCCGTGAAAAAGGCGACCGCAAAGAAGGCCGAAGTCAAGGCTGAACCGGAAAAGAAGGCGACCGCAAAGAAGACTGAAGTCAAGACCGAACCGGAAGTCAAAACCGAATCTGCAAAAAAAGCGGCAGTAAAGAGTACATCTCCCAAAAAAGAAACTCCGGCGGAAGATGTAAAACCTGCGGAAGAAACTGCAGCTCCGGCAGTTCCCGAAACGAAGAGCAAAATTGTCAAAAAGCCGGCAAAACCGGCTCCGGAAGCGGATGACGAACCCGACTTTGACGAATTGGGGCCCCGTCCCAAAGTCCGCAGGAAGGCACAGCAGTCTGTTCTGGAACGCCCCCGGACCAAAAAAGAAAAAGATATTCAGCGGCGTACTGCTCTGGATTCCCGTGTGGCATCATTCTCCAAGAACGATACCATGAAAATGTATATGGCAGAAATTGCCCAGATCTCTCTGGTGACCAAAAATGACGAAGCCATGCTTGCCAAGGCCATCCACGGAGATAATCTTGATCAGCACGACGAAGCCCGCTCCACCCTGATTCAGGCGAACCTGCGGTTGGTGGTTAAAATCGCTCATGACTTTAAAGGCTTGGGCTTGCCTTTGCTGGACCTGATCTCCGAAGGGAATATCGGCCTCATGCGCGCCGTGGAAAAATTTGACCCTGCCAAAGGAGCAAAATTCAGTTCCTATGCCGCATGGTGGATCAAACAATCCATGCGCCGGGCATTGGCTAATCAGAGCCGCACCATCCGTATTCCGGTGCAGTCGGCTGGCAAAATTACCAAGATCAAGTCCGTCCACTCCAAGCTGGCAGAAGAGTTGGGCCGGGAACCGACTGATGCAGAAATTGCCGATCAGTTGGATTTCTCGGAACGCACCGTCGCCGGATTGCGCTTGGCGGATCACCGGACATTCTCGCTGCATGACCCCATCCAGCAGGGGGAAGAAGGGGAATTTCAGGATATTATCCCGGACCGTCATGCGTTGACTCCGGATCAGATCCTTGGAGATGTGGAATCTGTGGATCGCTTGCTGGAACTGTTGGAAAAATTGGAAGACCGTGAGCGCAAGATCCTGGAAATGCGCTTCGGTTTGAACGGCGCGCGCCCGCTGACTCTGGAAGAGGTCAGCCAGCGTATCGGCCGTACCCGTGAACGTGTGCGCCAGATCCAGAATCAGGCGCTTGCCAAACTGAAAGCCCTGCTGGTTGATGAAGCCGGGTTTTCTGTGGATTGATAAACGCTTAACATCCGCTGAAGGAGGTGAAAATTATGGATACCGAAGTTCGCGTCAAAAAAGGCGAGATCATCGAACGCGCCCTGCGCCGGTTGAAGAAAAAACTGGACAAGGAGGGTACGCTCAAGGAACTCCGCAATCGCCGGCACTACGAAAAGCCCAGCGAAATCAAGCGTCGGGAAGCAAAGATGCATCGTCATCACTAATTGCTGAACTCTGCAGACCGGCCGGATTTTTCCGGCCGGTCTTTTATTACCGGAAAAATGATCATGAATTACGATTGGCTGTACCTTTATTGTTTTATTTTTGCCTGCGGCTTGACATCGGCCCTTGCGTTGACCCCTGTTTTTCAGCTTTTGGCTGTTAAATTTGACTTTATGGACCGCCCCCGGGGCGAAGCCCATAAGGCTCATGGCAAAGCCACACCGCTTCTGGGCGGAGCCGCTGTTTTTACCTCCATTGCGCTCTGTCTCGGCTTTGGATTTTTGATGATTTATCTCCGGAAATTCCCTCACATCACAGGCCTGCTGACAGAACATGCTGCGGGAGCTCTCCATATAGCCCCCCGTATGTGGATCTTGCTTTTCTGCGCCTTTCTTGCCATGCTTCTCGGACTGGTGGATGATCGCTATGCCCTGAAAGCACACACCAAATTTCTCGGGCAGTTCATGATCGCCGTTATCGCAGTTTTCTGCGGAAAAGTACAACTGTCGCTGTTCTGTCCCATACCGGCAATCGGCATTGCTGCCACCATCTTCTGGTACATGCTGATGATGAATGCCATCAATTTCTTTGACAACATGGACGGGCTTGCCATTGGCACGATCACCATTGCCATGGTGCTTTTTGCCGTTGTGGCCATATTGAACGGTCAGGTTTTTGTAGCTCTGCTTGCGGCACTTACAGCCGGATCTTGTGCCGGATTCTGGTTTTATAACCACCACCCTGCAACGATTTTCATGGGAGATTCCGGCAGTCATCTGCTGGGTTTTATGGCGGCAACGATGAGTCTTCTGCTCTCCTGCTTCAGATTGGATCAGTCCCTTTCACGCTTCCCCATCCTGATCCCGCTTTTTATTCTTGCAGTACCGATTTTTGATACGCTTATGGTGGTGCTGATCCGTACCAGAAACCGGAAACCCTTCTGGATCGGCGACCATAATCATATTTCTCACCGTTTTGTCAAAATGGGGCTCTCCCGCAAACGGGCAGTGGACCTGGTACACTTGATCGCTCTTGCCATCGGGCTGGGGGCATTCCCGGTCCTGTGGGGGTCGTTTCAGACAGCAGCGATCGTGGTGTCGCAGGCATTTTTGCTGCTTGCCATTGTCAGCATCATGCAGTTTTCGCTGGCGGAAAAATAGGGTCAGCGGATCTCTTTGACGGTAACGCCGCCGATCTCCAGCGAAACAGGTACGGCAAACCCGCGCCATACACGGAATGTCAGAATCCCATACCCATGCCGGGCAAGAGCGTTATCCACAGCCTTTGCCCGCTTTTCATTCACATAAAAAGCCGTAAAGGGCAGACGGAACGGTACATAGTTGTTCGGTCGGCGCAGTTTCAGATAATCTCCTGTCATAGGATCTTCCTTCATCATTTCCCCGAATTTCATAAGTCCGTCCGGTCCTTTTTCCAACCGCACATAAGCGACCCTCGGGAACGAATAGTCCCTGTCACCGATTTTCGGGACACTCCGGAAACGCACATAACGCCCGCGCAGAAAATCCGGCGGATCAAATCCCTCCACCTTGCACCGGAACTCCGTCCCGTTCCGGAGAGTCCACTCCGCCCGGATGATTTTTTCAGAAATCACCCCGAACATCAAAGCTCCAAAAAGAAGATAAACAATCCACAACTTCCAATTTTTCATTCTGCCGCCTCCTTTTTCCAACTGAACCAGCGGGAACAACCAAGGTTCACAGCAAAAAATACCAAACCGGAAGCCACAAAAGCACTGCCGATCACCAGATAATTTTCCGATCCGCCGCAGAAACGGAGAAAAATCAGCAACAGTAAAATCCCCATACCGAAATTCACAAACCACATCCTGCGGCGCCGGACACCTCTGGTCAGCAGATAAACACCGGTGAATGCCAGATAACCATTAAAAATCACACAGGAAACAGCCCCCATCGGGCAGGCAATATTACCCAATACCAGCAACGGAAAAATCAGCGGGATCCACACGATGAATTTATCATCCCGCATAATGGATACCCAACCAATTACCGAATACAGCAAAGTCGCCAGTATTCCGGCAAAAATGCTGACATGGGACAGACGACTTAAATCCAGCGGCTTCAAACTCTCCCATGGCTCATAAAAACTGAAAATCGAACACTCGATCAGCATCCCCGCCAGCCCGGCAAGCAGAAAAGGATTAAACCGGGACACCCGGGCGGACAAGAGCCCGAACCGCAAAAGACATGCCGCAAGTACTGCCCACAAATACGGAACAAGAGCTCCATTATCCGGGCTTTTCCACAAACTGGCGGACAATGCCAGCATACACAGCATAAACGTGAGCGCGATCCGGCAAACGTGAGCAGCCGCCCCCCAGGGCTTTTCCTTCAGGAGCCCCACGATCCGCCACAAAACCGGCAACAGCAGCCCCAGCAGAATATAGAACGCTCTTATGCCGAACACCTCATTATACCCGGCAGAAGTCACCACCGCAAATCCGGCAGCATACAGCAGTAATGCGGCAGAACTGCGGAAGATATAGATAAGCGCAATATCAAACAACAGCAGTACAGTCGTTAATTCTGCCACAGTCCCGGTACTGTGATATTGTTGGGAAACGATCCCGATCCCGGCCCCCAGAGCGGAAAGGATCAGCACACTTGCCGCCTCTCTCCAGACTGCAGAATCTTTCCGGAACGCCAACACCCCTCCCCCCAGCAGCAAGGCAATGATCAGCGGCAGATACGCAACGATCAAGCGTCCGGACAGAGATAACAAATCCCAGTTGTGGGCAACGATCATAATCAAACCGCCCCCCATCAGCAGAGCCCCCAGGATCCCGAAGAAAAGGATCATACGCTTCCCATAATCCCGGGCGGCAGGCAGAGGATAATATGCGGTCAGCCGGTCGGCAGACCGCTCGTCCAGAATACCTTGGGCGATCAAGGTTGGCAAATCTTCCCGCAGCTGAACAGCGGTCCGGTCCCGATCCGTCATTCAACTGCCTCCGTATCAGCTTCCGCTTCTTCAGGAGCACTGTCCCGCTGGAGCAATGTCACATTTTCACTCAACACAAACTCCGTTTCCGCCAACTGTTCCGGCGACAATTCCGGAAGCACCCGGAGCGGATAGGTGGATTCCAACCGTACCGTAAGTCCGCCATCCTCCAACTTCTCCCACTTGAGCCGGATCAGCCCGGCACTCGTGGGCAAAGTCATATCCACAAAATCTGCCATATTCAGCGCAGGGCTTAAATAGATGGCAGAGTGTGCCGGATCTGCCGCCCGGACCCCGGCGATTTCCCGGACCAGAAAAACATTGGGCGACACCAGATTTCCATTTTGAAACCGCAGAGAAGCCGATGAGGGCTTTCCCCGCCATGTCAGCCACGATCCGGAGTTCCGGCAGATACGGCGGCTCCAATATTCCTGGAAATACGCCGTTGCCCATTCCTTTTGCCCCAATGCAAACATGGTTTCCATAAAGAAGAAATGGAAATAAGGATTTCTGGCCTCCGGACTCCGCTCAAACGGCGGCCTTTCCGAGAAAAATGCGTTAAAGAAAACCTCAAACTCTTCATCTTCCATCAAGCCGCCCACCAGCGCAGTAAAGTTGGCAAACAAATTGTGGGCATCATTGGAAGCCGTGGAATCCCTTTCCGTGGACTGCCGGAAAAGACGGACTGCGGGATCAAAATTCCGCTCCCGCAACCTCCGGGCAATTTCGGCAGCATTTTCCAGCGTGCTTTCCGCATCACTGTCATTCCCCAGAAAACGGAACACCTCCGCCGCAGAAATCAGTGACAGACAGAAGAGTGCATTGGCATAAGTGGGGAAACTTTCCTTCCCGAACTTACCAATACTCAAACGGCTTTCCAGCCGGATGCGTTCATCGCAATCCCCCAGCAAGCCGACCTCTTCATCCACCAGTGAATAGAAGAAATCCAGCAAAAGCCGCAAATTCGGCTCAAGCCGCTGCAGTTCTTCCAAATCTCCTGAAGTCCGGAAATTGTACGCCATCCATACCGGGAAGAAAAAGAGATGCGGCACCTGTGAACGACTCACATCGCCAAACGACAATGCTGGAATATCGCCATTTTCAAACTGGGCTTCTGCAAACTGCCGCAACCGGGTCGCCGCATACGCATTATCCCCGAAGGTCGCCACCATGTTCACTGCATCAATATACGCATCCACCAGATAGCAGACATGATCCGTATTGGGATCCACCTGCGGCACAAAGGCACTGGACCTGCGCAAAGTATGCAGCCCGATATTCCACAATGTATTCAATGTTTCATTGGATGAATGGAATGTCGTTGTATGCAGCGGTTCCCGTACAAGTTCCTCAAAAAAACATCCCTGAATCTTCAATGCGCCGGAAGCATGACGCACGGAAATAAGAAGTTCCAGAACCTCCCGGGGCAGAAAAAGCCGGAAAAAGTTCACACCATCCCGGCATGTCAGGCGATGTGTACTCCGGGCATTTTCACCGCATATCGGAAATCCATTTCCCGCCAGGGATGTCCCCAGCGAAAGATCCAGCACATCTCCGGCCCGGGCCTCTACAACCAACACAGGAAAGCCGTACCGGAGAATATCCAGGGACATGTGAACATATTCCCCGGTATGCAATGTTTGAGAAATTTCGTCCCCGTCGGTCTTTTTAAACTCCGCAAATCTCAACCGGGCCCCCTGATCTACCGGAGATTCCGGGCTGGGTAAATAAACAGAGGAATCCAAACGGTCAAACTGCAAAGAAGGAGTTGCATCTGTCAGCGGCAGCTTGAGCGGCCCCGCAAGCCGCCACCCCGGTTCACAACCTTCTACCGGAGAAGACAGCACCTGCAAATCCTCCTGCTTCATCCCCGGAAACAGGAGGAAAACCCCCATGGAATTCAATCCGGGCGTCTGCAGAATCAGCAACCGGTTCCAGCCGGTCCTCAAAGACAATTCATGTTCTTTTTCCACAAAAGAAGAAGAACCGGCTGCAATTTCTTCGTTATTGCAGAAAAAACGGAAAGGATCATCTGCAGAAATCCGTACCGCCAGTTTTTCGTCCTTTTCCCGGTACAAGTATGTTTCTGCAGCACAAACAGCACAACGGTTACGATGCCTCGGACCGAAAACCACTTGAGTCCATGCGTCTTCCATCTTCACAGTTCCGCAAGATTCAGCAGCAAAATCCACAGGGGAATCCACGATTGCAGGCGGCAGGGGATAAATACCAAGACCTGCGCCAAGCTCGTTCACAGGAGTGCACCGGTCAGGCTTGTGCCAGCCGCCGCCGGGAAGATACATTGCCCGGGTCCAATGTTCCGGAACATCCTGATTGTTGATCACTTCATTCATCAACTGCAATTCCCCGGCCCGGGGGCGTGGTCCCATCATGCAAGTACCGCGGCGGATCATCCAGGAACTGTCGCTCTTGAGCCGGATCCGGCCGTCACACTCCAACTGACACCACATCCCCGGCACATGCTTCCGGTTGCCAAAAAGCAAGGGATCATCATAAACGATCACCGAAACAGCGTTGGAACCGCTTTGGATATCGCCGGAAATCTCGTACACATCCACACTGGACCGGTCTCCCTGCCTTGCCCGGGGGCCAAACCCGATAAAACGTTCGTTGATAAACAACTGATAAGCACAGCTGGAAGTGATCCATAACCGGTTATCCATCCCCGGCGCAGAGGTTTGAAAACTCTGCCGCATCAGAAGATATGATCCGGCATTGTCCGTCATGGACGCGCTCCAAATCCATTCACCTTCCACATTTTCAGGCAGAACCAATTCTTTTCTCATAATAACCCCGCTTTGTTTTATTGCGACTGAATCATCCCTGTAATATATCATACACAACTTTAGAGTCTTTACAAGGCTTTTTTCAAAAAATAAACAGTTTTTTTCTATTTTTTTTTGAAATCTGCAGATCTTCCGGTATATTCTCCTGATGATGAAGAAGAAGTTTACCAATGTATTGATTGCAGACGGCTCCGGGAAATCCCCTTTCTACGGAGAACTCCTTACTTGCGGCAATTCTATTGCCGAGGTCGGTACCGCCATTTCCTGCAAAGAAAAGCATACCGTTATTGACGGGGCGGGGCTTTGCCTTGCCCCCGGCTGGATCGATACCCACGGCCACTCGGATGTGTCTCTTCTTGCCGCACCGGATGCTTTCGGCAAAGTGTCCCAGGGAATCACCACGGAAATATGCGGTAATTGCGGACTCTCCGCCTTTCCCGTGAACGGAAACAACCGGGAACATCTGCAGGAATTGTACCACCACTATCATCAAAATCTGAACTGGGGAAATTTTACAGACTATCAAACAAAACTTCCGGAGCATACCTTGCGCCTGGTTTCCCTGTGCGGTCATAACACCCTGCGGGCCGCCGTGGCAGGATACCAGACCCGGAAACTTTCCTCCGGGCAACTGGATCAGATGTGCCGGCTTCTGGATGAGGAACTTGCTGGAGGTGCTGCGGGGCTTTCCAGCGGACTGCTTTACACGCCGGGCTGCTTTTCTGACAGGGAGGAAATCACCCGTCTTCTGGAAGTGGTGGCAAAGCACAATAAAATCTACGCCCTGCACCTGCGCAGCGAAGGAAATCAGCTTTTGGAATCGCTGGAAGAAACATCAACGGCTGTTATTTCTGCAGGATTAAAACGACTGATGATCAGCCATTTCAAAACAGCAGGACCTGCCAATTTCCATAAGTTGGATGCGGCACTGAACTGGTTTGAGAACACCCGGAAAAAAGGTATCCATGTATGGTGTGACCGTTATCCGTGGTGCGAATCCCAAACCCAGTTAAGCATCATTGTTCCGGAATCATTTGGTGTTTGGGACGACAGCACCTTGAAAGAATTATTGCAGAATGCCAATCACAGAAATATGCTGACGGAACATCTCCGCCGTTCCGGGCGGAATTGGGCAAATGTACGGCTGGTTTGGACGCAGGAGACGGCTTTTCAGAAATTTGCAGGAAAAAATCTTGAAGAAATCGCCTCTCTCTGCCAAACCGCACCGGAAGAATTAGCGGTCCACCTCCTCCAAAAAGATGCCGCCGGATGCACCGCCGCTTTCCGGGGAATGTCGCCGGAAAATTTACGGAGGATTTTACAGCAGGAATTCTGCTGCTGCGGTACAGACGAAAGTGCCCGGCCTCAAAATTACACCATTGGCCGCAGTCACCCCCGGGGATTCGGAGCCATGCCCCGCTTTTTCCGACTGTTGCGGGAACTGGGTTTTTCCACCGGTGAAGCCGTCCGGCGGATGAGCGGGCTGCCTTCCGAAATCTTTCAGCTTCATGACCGGGGAAAACTGGAAAGCGGCCGTCTGGCAGATTTGATTCTTTTTGATCCGGAACAATACGATTCCACGGCGGATTTTTCTCATCCGCACACGGCGGCGCAAGGCGTTTCCGGCGTGTGGATCGGGGGTGAAAAAGTCCTGTAAAAAAAGGCGCTCCTCCCGGGAAGAACACCTTTTCCTGACTTTCCACAAAAAGACGGATTTAACGGATCCACCAGTTTTTACTGATCCTGCGGCCGGAATCCCGCCATTCCTTGGTTTCCACGATCGAATCCTTCCCCCAAACGACCAGATACCAGGCAATGACAGAACCGTTACGCACATTATTCAATGAAAAAGATGCAGTCCGCCGCCCTCCCATAGATTTGTTGGAGGAAGAGCGCTTCAAGCCGCCAAAATCTTCGCCATAAATGGAGGGACGATCCAGAGAAATGGCTTTTTCCATCATTTTAGCTTCATCGTAATTCTTCATGGAAACTCTTGCTTTGGCAGGATAACTGAACGACATCAGTTTGCGCTCTCCGGAATCCCCATCAATAGCCAGCACAAAAAGATAGAAATAGGGATGACGCAAACGGCTCCCCAGTTTCACACCGGAAGCCCGGTTTACACTGTATGGAATGGAAAATTCAAGCCGGCCGCTCTTTTTGTCACGCCCCAGCTTTTCCGTCCCCAAATGAACGGTATAATCCCCGGTATTGTCGTCCATCTCACCGCCAACGGAAAGGTCTGTGTCAAAATATTTTATGACCTGCGACATCGCAATCGTTTCCGTCCCGCCCTTGATGCGTACCACCATTTTTTTACCGTCAATGGATACGATCGTAAGTCCGGATACCCTCTTTTCCTCACCCGCCTTGTTTTTGTAAATCAAAGTCCCGGCAAACATATCCGCACAAAAAACGAATCCCGCCAAAAATAACAAAATTCTTTTCATCTTGCCCCCTTTATTCAGCACACCGCAATCAACCAATCTGCTCTGCAAGCAATTTACCGAACTGCCGTGCCTGTGATGGCATATCAATATCATTTTTCAACCCGCCGTCCTGCGCATCACAGTCTGCAAAATAGAGTTCTCCGCAATGTTTCCCGCTGAAATAATCCACCAGGTACCGGTAGGACATGCGCAAAGCCTTTACCCCGCTGTCCGATTCGTTCCCGCCGGATGTCACCAGCAATGCAAATCGCTTCCCTTCCAGCGGACTGCTGAACTTTTCCCCATCATACTTGACCATGCCCATCAGACGGTCAATAACACCTTTGGCCTGGGTATTGAAGGAAAAGAAATAGACCGGCACGCAAAAAACGATCATATCATACTTCGGCATTTCCATGATCAGCTCAGCCACTTCATCCCCCAAAACACAACCGAACTCAGCGGATTTCTGACACTTCATACAGCCGATACAACCGCGCCCGATCCCCTCCAGACGCCCAGCCTCGATCAGCATGGTTTCTGCACCGGAATTCCCGGCAGATCGGGCAACTACCTGCGCAGCCTGCCAGGTGTTTCCATTCCGTTTGCCGCAACTGATGAACAAAATACGCTTTCCCATAAAACACCTCCTTATATCCGGTCTGCAGCATCCACCGGGAACCCGCAAACCGCTGAAATATTATCCGGAGCTCCGGCCAGCAACGCCGCCCGGATCAGCTGATCCAATGCCTCCTTGGCTGAACCGCAATTTTCCATGCAGGAACGCATAAAATCCTCCGGAACATATCTGGAAAGACCATCGGAACACCACAAATACCGGGCAGACGCCGGACGGTCGAATGCCTGTATTTCCAAATCCAGAGAACGGCAGGTCCCCACTGCCTGAAAAATAGAATTTCCGGCCTGAATGCCGGAACGCAAGGAACTGTGAGCAATCTTTTTTTCGTCGATCAGACGCTGAACGGAATGATCCTTTGTCAGAAGGGACAATTCTTTGCCGGGTATAGACATATATAACCGGCTGTCTCCGGCATGGGCCACCACCAGATGTTCGGCAAACACGATCGCACAAACCAGAGTCGTTCCCATGGCAGTCCCCTGCCCTGCAAAACGGTTGCTCTGCCAGAGCCGCTCGTTTACCGCATCAATAGCGTGATGCAAAAAAGCCTCCGCCCCGGGGATGCTCAATTCCCGGTAAGAACGGGCCCGCCAGGTATCCAAAAGCATCCGGCAGCAAACATAGCTGGCAATATCCCCGCCGCGATGACCGCCCACACCATCCGTAACGATCACCAGCGAAGCGTTATCACCCGGACGGGTCACATAGCAGAAATTGTCTTCATTCCGCTCCCGGACCAACCCGCAAATGGTATCTCCTGCCAAAGAGATTTTTGCCCGCACAATCATTGATACACCTTCATCTCCGGTAAACAAGAAAATAGCCGCTCTGCCCCCGGACTTCCGGTCTCCAAACCGGAATATCTCCCCTCACCGGAGCCAGCGGAACTCCAAAGTCCCGGAAAAATTCAAAACTGTTACATACAAAAATATAATACACGCCCCGTGTTTTCGCCAGTTCAGGATCCGGATATTTTTTCACATTTTCCATTTTTTTCGGCAAAATACCGGCACAATACACCTTTTCAAGCCCCTTTTTCACATATCCGTACCCCGGATCTGCAAGCATTTGCACATACGGCCATTTGGCAACCACCGGTTTTGCGGCACATTCAGCTTCCAATTTTGCACACAATTCCTGATCCAATGCGACCTGCTGCAAAAATGCCCGGTCCCGTTCCAGAAATTCCCCGGAATAACGCAAATGCCCCGGCAGAGGACGGTGAAAAGCCCCCCCTTGCAGGATAATTCCCGCCAGCAGAAAGACAAAAGCCGCATATCCCGTCCGGGGCAAACTGCGGCCAGCCAGAAGGATACAGACCGGCACCACCCCGGCCGCATAACGGGGCAGCGGCACGGAATACAGCAGATATGCAGCAAAAAAGGCCGCCGCCCACAACAGCAAGAGCAGATATTCCCGATCCCAGCCATCCCGGATCAGCCGAACTGTGCCGCCAACCAGCCCCAGCACCGCAAGGATCAGCAGGAGCGGAAAATGCAGCCACATATCCCGGATACGCTCCGGCAACTCTTTCCATACATTACCGGATGCGCCATCCGAATCCAGCAGAAGCAGGATTGCAAATGACCCCAGATACAAGCCGCCGCTGATGAGTTTTGCCAGATTGACACGGCTTCGATCCTGCAAAAATTCCACGCCCGCCACTGCACAAAACGCCGCCGCGGGAATCACCGCCGCCGGTTTGACCCAGGCTCCCAGCAGTAGAAAAGCAAACCCCATTGACACCTTGTTCAGCGAAAAGGCCAGCAGAAATCCACAGAAACACCCGGTCAGCAGAATCTCCTGCCCCAGAGATGCCCCCTGTGCGGAAATCACCGGTTCGCAAATCATTGCCAGACTCCACAGCAAAGATGCAGCCTGGCTGATCCCATTCATCCGCAGGATTTTAAACACACATCCCGCCGATGCCGCCAAGACTGCAATATTAAGAATATGACCGAAAAAATGCACTGCCACAGGCGGCAGGAAACTGTAAAGCCCCCCGTACAGCACACTGGGCCAGTTCCATTTATAAATCCACGCACCGCCGCTCCAGAAATCGCCGCTGCACATCAACTCTGCAAAGTTAAAGTGATGCCGGGCAAGGAAAAGTGCCTGCCGGTGAAGCCCCAGAATATCATCCCAGAAAGGGGGATTGCACAGATAGGGCAGATTTCCCAGCAGGAGCAGAATCCCGGCGGCACAGGCGGTCTGCAACGGCGTCAAGCGCCGGAGAAGCGTCTGCAATTTTCCTGCTGTAAAATCAGAATCCATAAAAATCCTCCTGTTTACAGGTAATATAACAGATTCCCGCATGATTGCAAGGATTTCCTAATTTTACAGATATATTTGTATTTCTGTTTTGAGCATCTATACTATGCCCCGGAGCGAAAACATAGCCTGGGGGGGATTATGAAAAAATATCGCAGTATTCTCATCGTTGTTCTTCTTGCCATCCTGTTCGGAACTGCATACGCAATTTATCAATCGTACCGGAAAAATCAATTTGCAGGCTTTGCCTCCGGAAACGGCAGACTGGAAGCTACCGAAATCAATATCGCCGCAAAAATCGCCGGCAGGATCGAAGCGATTTATGTCAAAGAAGGGGATTATGTCAAAAAAAATCAGCTTCTTGCCAGAATGCAGACCAATGTATTGGAGGCCCAGCTTGCCAAAGCTGAAGCAGATTTGCAAATCGCACAAGCCAATGAAGCCAGTGCCGAAACCATGATTGATGCCCGCAAAAGGGAGAAAGATGCCGCCCAGGCAACACTGGACCAGCGGATCAGCAGTCTGGACGGCTTGCGAAAACGATTTGCCCGAGCCCAAACGCTGGAAAAGGCACAGGCGGCATCCGTTCAGGAGTTTGAAGACAGTGAAACCCAGTTTCAGATGGCACAGGCAGCCAAAAAAGAAGCGGAAGTCAAGGTCCGTCAGTGCAGTGTTATGATCTCCGCGGCGGAAGCCAATGCGCAGGCGGCACAGGCCAATGTACTTGCGGCACAGGCAAGTATTGCACAAATCAAGGCAGATATCAGCGATTGCTACCTCACTGCCCCGCTGGATGGACGCATCCAATACCGGATCGCGGAACCCGGAGAAGTTCTATCTGCCGGAGGCAAAGTTCTGAATATGATCGACCTCACGGATGTTTACATGAATTTTTTTCTCCCCTCCGCTCAAGCAGGAAAAGTGGCAAACGGGGCAGAAGCCCGCATTTTGCTGGATGCGCTTCCGGGGATCCCCCTGCCCGCCACCATCACATTCGTTGCAAGCGAAGCGCAATTCACCCCCAAAACTGTGGAAACCCGGAGCGAACGGGAGAAACTTATGTTCCGTATCAAGGCAAAACTGCCGGAAGATCTTCTTCAAAAATACATTCAATGGGTCAAAACCGGCGTTCCCGGCGTGGCATGGGTACGGCTGAATCCGGATGCACCGTGGCCGGAAGAACTGCAATACCGCCGGAAATAACATCATGGAAAAAGAAAAAAATTTCCGGCAGAACAATCCTGCCGTGACCATAAAAGATGTCTGCCATTTTTACCGGAAACAGATGGCGTTGGATCACATTTCCATGGCGATCCCCACCGGTTTGCAAACCGGTTTGATCGGACCTGATGGAGTCGGGAAATCCACCCTTCTTTCGCTGATCACAGGAGCGCGAAAAATACAAAATGGCTCCATAGAAGTTCTTCATGGCAATATTGCAGATGCAGCTTTCCGGCGGGAGGTCTGCCCCCGGATCGCCTACATGCCGCAGGGGTTGGGAAAAAATCTCTATTTTACCCTGACCGTGGAGGAAAATCTGCAATTTTTCGCCCGGCTTTTCGGGAACAGCAAAGAGGAACGGCGCAGAAGGATCGATGACCTGACCCGCAGTACAGGGTTGTACCCTTTTCTGGACCGTCCGGCTGGCAAACTTTCCGGCGGCATGAAACAAAAACTGGGGTTGTGCTGTGCTCTGATCCATGATCCGGATCTGCTGGTGCTGGACGAACCCACTACCGGAGTGGATCCTCTTGCCCGCCGCCAGTTCTGGGATCTGATCAACCGTATCCGGTCCGATCACCCGCTCCTGACCGTGATCGTGGCAACGGCGTACATGGATGAAGCACAGCATTTTGACCACCTTTTTGCCATGGATGACGGCAGGGTCCTTGCAGAAGGCTCTCCGGCGGAATTGATGAAAAAAACCGGCACTACGGTACTGGATGAAGCCTTTATCCAACTCCTGCCGGAAAGCAAAAAAGCCGGACACCGCACCATCACAGTCCCTCCGCTACCGCCGCCGGACGGGTCGCCCCCAGCCATTCAGGCAGAGGGACTGACAAAAAAATTCGGCTCTTTTACCGCTGTGGATCATGTGGATTTTCAAATACAACAGGGCGAAATTTTTGGCTTTCTCGGCTCCAACGGCTGCGGAAAAACCACTACCATGCGAATGCTTACAGGTCTTCTCCCGCCCACGTCCGGGCAATCGTTTCTTTTCGGGGAAAAAATGACCGGGCTGGATATTCAAGCCCGCCGGAAACTGGGGTACATGACGCAATCCTTTTCGCTGTATGACGAACTGACCCTCCGGCAGAACTTGCAGCTTTGCGCCAGACTATGTATGATGGAAGAACGCCAAATCCCGGAAAGAGTCCGGGAAGTTCTGCATTTTTTTCATTTGGAAGAAGTTGCAGACACCTATCCGGAAAGTCTGCCCATGGGGATCCGCCAACGGCTTTCTCTTGCTGCCGCCGTGATCCACCGTCCCCGGATTCTGATTTTGGACGAGCCGACTTCCGGGGTGGACCCTGTTGCCAGAGACAACTTCTGGGAACTCCTGATCGCCCTCTCCCGGCAGGATAAAGTCACCATTTTTATCACCACCCATTTTATGAATGAAGCCCTGCGATGTGACCGGATCTCTCTGATGCACGCCGGGCGATCCCTTGCCTGCGGCACTGCCCCTGAGTTGATCCGTGCCCAAAAGGCAAACACGCTGGAAGAAGCCTTTATCCGCTATCTGGAAAAAGCCGCCCCGGATGAAGCGATACCGGAAAAAGATCATGCAGACACGCCCCCCGCACCACCCCCAAACGGAAAAAGAAAACCTTTCAGTTTTATGCGGTGGTACAGTTGTTTTCTGCGGGAAAATCTGGAACTTTTGCGGGATCCCATCCGGCTGGTGCTGGCGGTTTTCGGAGCGTTGATCCTGCTGCTTGTCATCGGGTACGGTGCCAATATGGATGTGGATGATCTCTCCTTTGCCGTGTTGGACAGGGACCGGAGTGCAGAAAGCAGCAATTACATCAATAATCTTGCGGGATCCCGTTATTTTATTGAACAAAAACCCATCCGGGATTACTTTGATCTGGACCGCAGGATGCGGGATGGCAAAGTCAATATGGTACTGGAATTCCCGCCGGGCTTCGGCAAAAAACTCCAGCGCGGAGAATCACCCGCCATCAGCGTTTGGCTGGATGGAGCCATGCCCTCCAGAGCCCGCACCATACAGGGATATATTACCGGGATGCACAGCACCTGGCTCCGGGAAAAACAGCAGGAAAATCCGGCAGCTTCGCCCCGCCCTCCTGCCGATGTGGAGATCCGTTACCGGTACAACCCGGATATCCAAAGTCTGCCCGCCATGGTTCCGGCAGAGATCCCCATTTTACTGATGGTGATCCCCGCCATTCTTGCGGCACTCTCCGTTGTCCGGGAAAAGGAATTGGGCTCCATTACCAACTTGTATGTCACCCCCCTCACCCGGACGGAGTTTCTGCTTGGGAAACAGATACCGTATCTTCTTTTTGCCTTTGCAAGTTCACTTTTGCTTTTGCTGGAAGCCTATTGGCTTTTTGATATTACCGTGAAAGGCAGTCTTGCGGCATTGCTGACTGCCATGGGACTGTACTGCATTTGCTCCACAGGGTTGGGGCTTCTCTTTTCCTCCCTGACCAAGAGCCAAATCGCTGTTCTTTTCCTTGCCATCATCGGCACGATCATCCCCACGGTGCAATTCTGCGGCTTGACACAACCCGTCCAATCCCTGACGGGAGCGGGGAAATTCATCGGCACCATTTATCCGGCAAGCCCCATGCTCATCATCTGCCGGGGCGTGCTGAATAAATCTCTTACTTTTGCCCAGCTCCATACCCCATTTCTGGAACTTATCCTCATGGCGGCAGTCATTGTTGTCCTGGGGATCCTGCTTCAGAAAAAACAGGCTTCCTGACGGAGAAAAAAATGGATTGGAAACAGAAAATCAAAAATATATTCTTCCTCGGCATCAAGGAATTGCGTACTCTCGGGCGGGATGGAGTCTTGCTGGGAACGGTGGTTTATGTGTTTTCGCTGGGCTTGTACTTCACTGCCACAGCCGGGTCTGACGGGATCACCCATGCCGTGATCGCTGTAGTGGATGAAGATCACTCCCAGCTCTCCAACCGGATCAAGGATGCTTTTCTGCCGCCCATGTTCCACCTGATGCCGGAAATCTCCCTTGCGGAAGTCGATCCGGGTATGGATGAAGGGGCCTACACTTTTGTACTGGTGATCCCCCACGATTTTGAAAAAGATGTACTGGCAGGCAAAAGTCCGGTCCTGCAGTTGAATGTAGATGCCACCCGCATGAGTCAGGCTTTTACCGGAAGCGGCTACATCCAGCAGATCATTCAGCGGGAAATCGCAGGATTCATCAACAGAGCACCGGAAGAAAACAAGCAGTTGGTATCCATCATTCAACGAAACCGTTTCAACCCGAATTTATCGGAAACATGGTTCAAAGCCGTCATGGATATTGTAAGCAACATCACCCTGCTTGCCATTATCCTGACCGGCTCCGCCCTGCTCCGGGAACGGGAACGGGGAACGCTGGAACATCTTCTGGTCATGCCGGTCACGCCTTTTGAAATCATGGCATCCAAATTATGGAGCATGGCTCTGGTGGTCCTGCTGGCGGCGGCATTTTCAGTATCAGTCATGCTCCGGGAAGTTCTGCAAATCCCGGTGGAGGGGTCGCTTGCCCTTTTTCTTGCGGGCGTACTGCTTCATCTCTTTGCCGCAGCATCCCTGGGGATGGTTCTGGCAACGGTGGCGCAAAGTATGCCGCAAATCGGGATTTTGCTGATATTGATCCTGCTCCCGATGCAGATCCTTTCCGGCGGAACTACGCCGCAGGAAAGTATGCCGGAAGGGATCCGGATTTTGATGCAGTTTGCCCCAACAACACATTTCGTCCAATTCAGTCAGGCGATCCTGTTCCGTGGAGCGGGCTTGAGCGCAGTCTGGCTTGCATTCTTAAAATTGTTT
Source organism: Lentisphaeria bacterium (assembly GCA_017457105.1). Taxonomy (GTDB): domain Bacteria; phylum Verrucomicrobiota; class Lentisphaeria; order Victivallales; family Victivallaceae; genus UBA1776. The sequence goes on from JAFTIA010000101.1 coordinate 17,948, forward strand.
CTTCTCGGTTGCGGATTATTTTTCATTGCATGGAAACGATTTCAACGCTCCGCAACCTGAAAAGCGGGAAAAAACAAAAAAAATTCCATGTCCGGCTTGACAAATCAGTATAGAGGGGTATATTATTGAAACAAATAAGCCAATGTAGCTCAGTCGGTAGAGCAATTCACTCGTAATGAATAGGTCATCGGTTCGATTCCGATCATTGGCTCCATTTTTTTTGCTCGAAAAAAATAAACCGGCAACAGTCTGCAATAACTTGCGATTTTGCCGATTTGCTTTTTTACGCTCAATCATTCCGGCAGTTGAAAAAGATCCCCTCCCGCCGGAAAATGGCAAAAATCACTGCCATGCAAATTTTTCTGCTTTATACAAATGCAGATTTCCATCTGAACGGAATGTATAAACCTGACGGATGTAGGTTTCTTCGTCATCGGAATAAGCATATTTTACCAGCATTACTTTTCCGTTGATGACTTCGGCTTCCAAATGGCGGGTTTCAAAGGCTTTGAAAGCGTATGTCTTCCCGGGGCCCGATACGAAAATACCCACATCAGATTGTCCGGCAAATCTGCCGTTCCAAACCTTGATGCTTACGAAAACATAATCCGGCACTTTATCTCCATTCAGATCGGCTTTATAACAAGCTGACATTGTTTCACAAAGTTCCCCCGGAAGCGTAAAAATCAGGTTGTCAACTCTGACTCTGTTACTGTATTTTGCTTCAATATCCGGCAAAGCTGTTGCTTCGGTGTTTTTTACCACACCATTGATAAATACCATTTTCTGTTTCGGAAGAAAAGGATATTTCAAATCCGTTGCCCATTCAAATGTTTTTTTGACCGGACTGGCGGCACAAAGAAAAAGTCCGCAACAGATCGTAATACATGTCAAGATGATTTTCATCATCAGACCGCCATTACGCAAATAGTCTATTGACATGATTCAGCAAAGACACTGCCGATGGTTTCGCCCATTTTCAGCCGCACCTCTTTCCCCGCGGCAGAGGCTTCCAGCAAGTCCGGAGAAAAGGCGATCTTCCCGTGTTCCAGCACCAGAATGATCGTGGAACCGCCAAATTTGAAGTACCCTTTTTCGTCCAGTTTCCGGTGCTGTTCCCCGACCGCCGTCTGCACAATGGAGCCCACCCCGAAAGCACCCACTTCAATATAATAAAAAGTTCCAAACTTTTCACTGCGCAACTCCGTGATCACCCGGGTGTTTTCCACAAAAAGATCCGGTCGTTTCCGGATGGCAATGGGGTTTACAGAATGGTATTTCCCGGCGATTTTGCAGGAAACGCCCGTCTGCACACAGTCGCACGGAAAATGATACCGGTGATAATCCACAGGTGCAAGCCGCAGCACCGCAACATCATAAGACTTCGCCGGGAGCATCTTCCCGCACAAATCATTCAATGGACGCACCGCCCCTTTGACCGTAATGGGGTGATCCGGCTGAATATCCGGGTAAATCAGCAATCTGCCGTCGCCGGGAGAACAGAAAATATTTTCCGCCATATCTGCCGGCCGCGCGCCGGGTTTCAATTTCCGGATAAAGAAATCGTTGAAAGAAGAATATTCGGCAGCATCCTTTTCCGCTTCCGCAGCCTCACATCCGGGAATGGAAGTAAGAGATGAAATCTTTTTCCGGGACAGGGAGGAATCGTAATACAACCCCATCAGCCGGGAAAGGAATCCGCTGCCGAAAAGGATCCCCCACAAAGAACGCCCCAATGCTGTTTCATAGGCAAAACGCAACGCGCCGTCTCCCATCACAGATTCCGTACATTCCTGTCCGGTCGCGCGATCAATATACACCACATTTTCCGATTTTTTCATCTGTCCGACTTTCAACAAGCTGTTATTCATTCTGTTTTCCCGGACAATATACCATACATAAAACATATTTTCAACTGTTTTTCTCCGCATGGCACAGCTGTCCTCACAAGTTGCCGCCGGGGATTTGCAATCCTGATACAACCGTGTATATTATCCGGCAAGAGAGTTTTCAACCTCATATATCAAGGAGTTTATCATGAGCAAGATCAAAGTCACCATTTGGAACGAAAACGTTCATGAACTGGAACAGAATGCGTTGGGGGACTATATCCGCCAGTCCTACCCGAACGGCATCCATCAATGCCTGAAGGAAAATCTGACGGCGGACGATCTTGAGATCCGCACCGCCACGCTGGATATGCCCGAACAGGGCTTGCCGGATGCACTGCTCAATGATACAGATGTTCTCGTCTGGTGGGGGCATTGCGCCCATGCCCGGGTAGAGGATGAACTGGTGGAAAAAATCCGCACACGGGTCACCTGCGGCATGGGGCTTCTGGTACTCCATTCCGGACACTATTCCAAAATCTTCAAGCGTCTGATGGGGACTTCCTGCGGTCTCCGCTGGCGTGAAATCGGCGAAAAAGAACGGCTCTGGGTCGTGGACGCCAGCCACCCCATCGCCAAGGGCGTTCCCGAAACCTTCACATTGCCCCATACGGAAATGTACGGCGAACCCTTTGATATTCCGGATGACGGGAAAGTGATCTTCATGTCCTGGTACGAAGGCGGCAATGTTTTCCGCAGCGGCGTGGCGTTCCAGCGGGATGCGGGGAAAGTTTTTTACTTCTCCCCCGGCCATGAAACCTATCCCATTTACAAGGATGAAAATGTTATCAAGGTCATCGGCAATGCCATCCGCTGGGCCAACCCCCAGCAGCCCATTCTGAAGGATCGTCTGGCAACCAATCAGGCAGTTCCGCTGGAAAAGGTCACCACGGAAAATCCCATGGAGAAGATCGACACTTCTGCTCTGCATGAAAAACAGTAATCGACGGTCGGGGATCTCTGATGCCCGGGCATCTTTTTCCCAACGATAAAGAAAAAGCCGGTCCGGCAATCGAAGAACGGTTGCCGGACGGTTTTGTTATGCTTGCATGGCTCCTGCCGGATGCCGTAACGGATATGCGTTATGCGGGAAGCTGCAATTTTATGGGAACTCCGGTTGAGGGCTACGAAGCCCCGGCGGCGATTTTGACTCTCGAAGCGGCAGCTGCACTGAAAAAAGCGGATGACCGGCTGAAAGCCCGGGGCTTCCGGATCAAAGTGCTGGATGCCTACCGCCCCCGGCGTGCGGTAAAACATTTTCTCCGGTGGAGTCAGGACCTTCAGGATACGGCAACGAAAATGCAATATTATCCGGAACTGGAGAAATCCCGGCTCATTGCAGAACATTATATTGCCCCCAACTCCAGTCACAGCCGGGGCTCTACCGTAGATGTAACTCTTTTTGACTGTTCGCTGAACTGCGATGCAGACATGGGGTCCCCTTTTGATTTTTTTAGCGAATGCTCCCATGCCGCATATACCGCCACCCTCTCACCTGCACAAATTGCTCACCGCCGGCTTCTGCGCCGGACCATGCTTGACTGCGGTTTTCTCCCCCTTGAAACGGAATGGTGGCACTTCAGTCTTGCAGATGAGCCGTTCCCGGAAACGGTTTTCGATTTTCCGGTAAAGGTTTATCCGGAAAAATAAGCGCAATATCATCCTTTCCCGCATTTGAAAAACATCTGACAGACGGTATATTAACCGGAAAACAATGTATCCGGTGTTTTGCAGAAAGTCTGCACTGCATCGTACAAGCCAACGAAAGAATTTTTATGCTTACCAATCCGGTTTTCTGGTCTGTTGTTATTCTGCTGGCCCTGGCGGCAATGCGGCTGAATGTGCTTCTTTCCCTCGTCCTCGCCTCCATAACAGGGGGGCTGATGGTTGCCCAGGGGATCCCGGAAACGCTGAAAATTTTTGTGGGCGGTCTGGGGAACGGGGCCTCCATTGCCATGAACTATGCGCTTCTGGGGATCTTTTCCGTTTCCATTGCCCGTTCCGGCATCACCGAATGGATCGCCATGAAACTTTTCGGATATGTCAGCAAAAAACCGGAGGAAGACGGCAAAATCTTCAGTTTCAAATACATTCTGATCCTGCTCCTGACGCTGATCTCGATCTCCTCCCAGAACCTGATCCCCATCCATATTGCATTTATCCCGATCCTGATCCCGCCTCTGCTGCCTCTGTTCAACAAATTGAAACTGGACCGGCGGATGGTGGCATGTATCCTCACCTTCGGTCTTATTACGCCCTACATGTTTCTGCAGCTGGGATTCGGCAAAATCTTTTTGAACGAGATCCTTATCGGCAACATCCGCCAGAGCGGGATGGATATATCTCCCGCCATCATCACCCAAGCCATGTGGATCCCCGCTGCGGGCATGCTTGCGGGGCTGCTTATCGCCATCTTTTTCAGTTACAGAAAACCCCGGCAATACAAAGAGGAATCCGATGATCAACGCAGCGTCGTTCCCGCACAGAAGATGCCCGAACTGAAAAAGTTCCCGCTGCTCGTGGGATTTATTGCCGTTATAGTGGCACTGGCCGGACAGATTTTGTTTGACTCCATGATCGTGGGTTCCGTAGCCGGGGTACTGGTCTTTCTGGTAACAGGGGTGATCGCCGTGCGGGATACGCAGGATCTTTTCACCCGGGGCGTTCACCTGATGGGCGGCATCGGGCTGGTGATGATGGCGGCAAACGGTTTTGCGGAAGTCATGCGCTCCACAGGCGGCATACCGGAACTGGTGGGTGCCATTTCCACCTTTGCAGGCAGTTACAAAGGAGTGACCATTTTTGCCATGCTTCTTGTGGGGCTGATCGTCACCATGGGGATCGGTTCATCCTTCTCCACGATCCCCCTGATTGCGGCGATTTATGTTCCCATCTGCATCCAGTTGGGGCTCAGCCCTGCGGCGACCCTTGCCATTATCGGCACCGCCGGAGCATTGGGGGATGCAGGGAGCCCGGTTTCCGAATCCGTCCTCGGGCCGACAGCCGGGTTGAATGCAGATGGTCAGCACGATCATATTTATGACTCCACCATCCCCACCTTCCTGCATTTTAACATTCCTCTGCTGATTGCAGGATGGATCGCAGGAATGATTCTCTAACGCAGAAAGGATGCACCATGATCAAGCCGATCAGCGCATTGTACAACTGGAAAAAACTTACTCCGGATGACGGTCATTACTTTTTCGGTTATTATGACCGCAATCCGTGGAATAAATCCATGACCCGTCATCTGGCGATGAAAGTCGATCAAATCACCCGGCTGCCGGAGCGGGGCGAAACTGCGGAAATCGGGACGGTGGACCGCTCCGGCAACTGGACGCCGCTGGTCAAAACCCGCACATGGTGCCATCAGCAGGGGTGTATGGAACTCTTTCTCCCCCATCTGGAAGAAAGTTTCTGCTTTAATGATTATGATGAAGCCAATGACCGGATCACAGCCCGGATCTTTCAGATCGGCAAAGGAGTCACCGGCAGTTATCCCCTGCCGGTCTATGCCATGTCTCCGGACGGAAAATGGGCGGTATCGCTGAATTTTTCCAGAATTCCCCGCCGGGGATACAGTTATGCAGATGCAGTGCTTTCGCCGGATCAGCACCCGGCCGATCCGGATGCAGACGGCTTGTGGCTCATGAATCTGCAAACCGGTGAAACAAAACTGATTGTCAGTTACCGCCGGATGATGGAACTGCACCCCTACGGCTATGCGCTGAATGACCAGTATATCTGGCTCAATCATGCCATTTTCAACTGTGATTCCAGCCGTCTCCTGTGGCTTTTCCGCCAGTGTCCGGAAGAACTTAAATTCAAACCCAAATGGGAAACCTATCTTTACACCTGCGCTCTGGACGGCAAAGATGCGGAATGTGTCCTTTCCCAGAGCCAGTGGCGGGATTATATCTCCCACCAGATCTGGGGGCGCACGCCCCGGGAGATCCTGGTGGATGCCAGTTGGGGCAGACAGGGCCATGATGCCATTGTCTTTGATGAAAGCCGCCGCCCGTGGATCGCGGAACGCATTTCCCGCAGTCACGGCGCCATGGCCCACATGATTTTTTCGCCGGATGGGAAAACCCTGCTGGCGGACAGTTACCCGGATGAAGACTCCAATCAGAAGCTGATCCTGATCGATGTTGCCACCGGCGATTGGGAATTGCTGGGGACCTTCCACCACGAAGCGACCCCCATCGGCGAAACCCGCTGTGACCTGCATCCCCGCTGGAGCCGGGACGGTAAAACCGTCACGATCGACTCCACCCATGACGGGAAACGGGGCATTTACCTGCTTGACCTTTAATATTGCATAAGGAAGGATTTTATGAAAAACTATGCCAATATGCAAACCCTCAACGGACTCTGGGATTTCACCTTTGTTCAGGCGGAATTAAGCGATACAGAAATCTGCAATATTGCTATGACGGATATTGTCATTGTGCCGGGCTGTTTTGATGCCGCCAGCAAGTTCTTCGGCAAACGGGGGACGGGTATTTACCGGCGGGAAGTCCGCTGCTCCGGGAAAATCCAGCTGGAATTTCAAGCCATCGGTCTCCGCGCCCGTATTTTCTGGGACGGGAAACCGGTTGCCACGATTCCGTGGGCATTCACCCCGCAGAGTGTGGTCATTGATAATCCGGCGGAAGAAGCCTGTCACCAGCTGACGGTAGCGGTGGAAAACACCTTTGAACAGAGTGATTCTGCCATGTACCATCCGTTTTATGACTTTTACGCATTCGGCGGCATTTACCGGAATGTAACGCTGCGTGAACTTGCCGACACGGTATGGCTGGACCGGATTCAGGTAACGCCGCTTTCAGTGGCAGAAGGTACGGCAGACGTTGCGGTATTTCTGGCAGGAGCACCGGAAGCAAGACCGGTGAAGATTTATATTGATGATATTCTCTGTGCGGAAGAAACCATTACCGGTTCCGGCAATGCAGTCTGCAAAGTTCCCGCGCCGGCGGCGCCCTGGACGCCGGAAAATCCGGTACTGCACAAAATCAAAGTCTGTACCGGAAACGATTTTCTGGAAACACATTTCGGTCTGCGGACGCTCTCCTGGAATGATGGGCAGCTGAAACTCAACGGCACGCCCCTGAAACTCATCGGCTACTGCCGCCATGACAGCCACCCGGAAACCGGATACGCCATCTCCGAAAGCCGTGTTCTGGCAGATATGAAACTCATCAAAGAACAGGGCTGCAACTTTGTCCGCGGCAGTCACTACAATCAGTCCGAATTTCTGCTGGACTGCTGTGACCGGCTGGGCCTGCTGGTGTGGAACGAATCCTGCGGTTGGGGCAATAAGGAAGAACAGTGTGCCGACCCTGTTTTCGTGCAGAAGCAGGTGGAACAATCCGCCATTATGGTTCAGGAAACATACAATCACCCCTCCATCATCATGTGGGGCTGCATGAATGAACTTGCCAGCGACACTCCTGCCGGGCGGAACATCCTTGAACAGATTTTCAAGAAATTCCGGGAACTGGATCAATCCCGTCCGGTGACATTTGCCTCCAACCGCCGCAAAGCAGACATCTGCTATGATCTGGGGGATATTATTTCCACCAATATTTATCCCGGCTGGTATGATGAAGAGATCCATTTTGATGACAGCGATCAGGTACTGCCCTGCCTGAAGGATTTTGAAGAATATTTCTCCGGGGAAGAGTTCCGCAACAAACCGTGGATCATCAGCGAAATCGGAGCGGCGGCCATTATCGGCGACCACAGCGGCGGCCGGTGGAGCGAGGAATATCAGGCAAAAATCATCGGCAACACCATGGATTTTGTGCTGAAATCAGAACGCTGCACCGGTACGGCACTCTGGCTTTTTGCCAATGCCAATACCTACTTTGACGCTATCCATGTTATGACCCGTCCACGCGGATTCAATAACAAAGGTCTGCTCTCCGAGTACCGGGCACCCAAACTGGCGTGGCACCTGGTTTCGCAGATTATGAAGCAGAAGGCCTGATCTTTATTCTTCAGGAAAGTTCCCGGCAGCGCAGTTCTGCGCCGCCCAATACCAGAGCCGGCAGCAGAAATAATGTAACAAAAGGGATCAAAAGCAGCAGGTACGCCGTCACCCCGAAGCCCGTCACAAGTAGCCGTCTGCGCCGTGCGGCTTCACGCAATTCCGCCAGCGGGATCCCGTTTCTTCCGGCGGAGCTCATCATGCTGGAAATGCCAAGACAATACCCCATGATGAACGCCGTCAATATCTGCCCGATAAACGGCAGAAAAAGATTGACCGGAAACAGCACCATCAGGATCACCAGCGTGCCCAGGGCAAACCGGATGGCGGCAGCCGTAAAAAGCAATGTTCCTTTCCAGGAAAATGGGACCGCTGTTGTGCCGAAAGTCTTTTTTTCGTAATGATCCGCCAGCGCATCAAAAAAGAATCCGGCAATCAATTCATACATCATCGTTACCGATCCGGCAAGCAGAATAAAAAATGCTGCTGTCCCGCCGATCCATATCCCCCACCGGATACAAACCTCAAGCCACGCAAGATACTCCGGCAGCCGGGCCGCCGCCCCCGTCAAATGCTCCACCAGGCTTCCGGTGGCAATAAAAACACCGATATAGAGCAAAATATACAATGCCGTCATCAGGCAAACAGGAAAAATACAGTATTTCCATGCCGCAGGATCCCCGTAAAAAGATCTGCACCCGCGGAAAACATACTTTGCGCCGGTAAAAAAGTCATTCATTTTATATCAAACTCAAACGAATTGAAAGATGCCGTGTGCCGGGAGAGAGCCCGGGAGACTGCCTGCCACTGCTGCGGGCCGGTATTTCTGCGGCAGAGCCGCCCCCGGCAGCACTGAAATACCTGTCAATAAAACCCATAAAAATATTTTGAAATTCATAAGCACCTTTCACATTTGGTAAAAACCCGGCAGACAATATACAGCGGCAAAGCACAAACTGCAATTTTTTGTCAGAAAATTCAGTAAAATCAACTGTTTTTACATGTGCGCCGCCAGCCCCCCGCATCCGGGTTTGCCGCCGCTGTACTGCGGCCTCTCTTTTTTCAGAAAAAATTGCACAAAACACTTGCTTTTGAACAAAAATTTTGCTATATTTAGTAATGACACCGGATTTTTCATGTCGCATAATATGCGTTCTGTTAAGTTCGTTGAGGGTACAGACTTCCTGAAATCAAAATAAAAAGAGGTAAAAAAATGAAATCAAGTTCAAAAATGGTTAACAGAACGCATATTATGCGTCGTTCATTCACATTGATCGAACTTCTGGTGGTGATCGCCATTATTGCCATTCTGGCGGCCATGCTGCTTCCGGCATTGAATAAAGCCCGTATGACGGCGCAGAAATCCAACTGCATCGGCAACCTGAAACAGCAGGGGACGGGTGTCAGCATGTATATGGCGGACTGCGAAGATATTTATCCTGCGTTGAATGGCGACACCACCATGTACGCATGGAAGCGATATCTGGCCCCGTATGTGGGGCTCACACTTTCCGCTGCATACGATGCGGCGGATAAAGCGAAACTTGCTACCGGTGTTTTCCACTGCCCCATCTGGCGTTCTGAATCGACACTTGGCTATAGCGCAAGCAGACCTTTTGACGGCGGCGGCTATGCCTACATGTATAACTATGTCAGCGGCATGAGTTACTACCGTGCTGCCGGGACCCACTGGCTGAAAGCCAGTAAGGTGGGCAATCCCGGAGAAACCATTGTATCCGGTGACGGCGGCAGCGCCCTTTCCCAATCCGCCAGTGACTCATGGAAACTCCCCGTCCTCTATGTGCCGAATGAAAGCAGTGGGTGGAGCGGACCGTATGTGGGCGTCCATGATGACAGCATGAATATGTGCTGGGCAGATATGCACGTTTCCACCATAACGGCACAGGCTCTGAACAACGGGAAAGACAGTTCCGAAACCAATGCGCAGGGCCGTAAATATTACTGGTACGCCTTCAAAAAATGAGGAAGAATACGATGAAAAAAGCATTTACGCTGATCGAACTATTGGTTGTGATTGCCATCATCGCTATTTTGGCGGCTATGCTGCTTCCTGCTTTGAACAAGGCCCGCATGACAGCACAGAAATCCTCCTGTCAGGGAAATGTGAAGTCTCTTGGCAACGCTTTTCTGCTGTACGCAAGTGATAATGATGACTATATGTGCGGCAACAGCCGCAAACCGTGGGGGAACGGCTGCTCCTGGAAAATCGTATTGGGGCCCTATGTGGGCTTCAAAGCTCCGGAACCCACGATTTCTGATGATTACGGTCGGGAAATCGCCAATTTCAAGCCTTTTCATTGCCCCGTCTGGCGGCCGGAATTGAACCCGGTTGCAAGCACCCGGCTTACAATGTCGGGGGCGAACCGTGTTCTCTGGGGCGGTTACGGGTATGCGGCACTGAATACACCCTCTGATAATTGGACTTCTGCCACCGGGTATTATACGGGGGCGTGGGTCAAGATCACGCAGGTATTCAAGCCCGCCGAAACCTTTGTGCTCGGGGACAGTACGGATAATCTTATTGAGCAGTATTATGCAGCATGGATCTATGGGCATGTTGCTGATGCCGCACCGACCCGCCACGAAAATACATTCAATGTGGCATGGATTGATGGCCATGTCAGCAATCTGACCACGCTGGAATTCAAACAGGGCAAACCTACGGATAACAGCGAAGCCCGCGGGCAGAAATATTTCGTTTACATCAAGAAAAAGTAAGCGTCTGATTGCCGGAAGCCGCTTCCATGAAAAAGGGGGGCGGCTTTTTTGTTGGCTTTTTTAAGCACAATGTGCAAAGCCGACACTGCGGGCAGTGATAAAAAGCTCTGTACTAAACATAGACTGATATTATGGAGCGCAGACGATCTGGATCGTCAAGCGACGGGTCAAGGGCGGCATCGTGCCGCTGCGACCGAATGTCGGCTGCACAAGCCCGGTACTGAAACGAAGTGGAAGTACCGTAACATGCCAGCGGGCTTGCCACGGCGGAGCGGAGCGGAGATGGGTGCTACCCGCCCCCGGCCCCCCGCTCCAATAAAAAATCAGCAAGCAATCAGCTTGCGATTTTTTCCGGGGCTTTACGGTTCAGCGTAAGAAGTGCGCTGAACCCAGCCTCGCAGAGACCAAGTGCACAGCAAATAAATTGCTATATAGAAAAATCAGTCATTGTTTAGGTGAAAATCATTTATCCCATTGATGGAGTAACCATCAGCGTACATAAAGAGAATGGCATATAAACCAAGGTATTTGCCGCAAAAACGCAAAACGAAACATCGCAAAAACGCAAAGTAAAATACCGCAAAAACATAAAATGAAAACTTGAAAAAACATAAAACCGGGCTATACTATACCGTAACAAGGAGACTAACTATGAAATACTTATCACGAATTGTCGATGCGGAATTGGATTTGCGGCTGCGTTCC
>JAFTIA010000102.1 GCA_017457105.1 Lentisphaeria bacterium
GCAATGCACAGGGTGCGGGCAAGGGAATACGGACTTGTACGGACTTGTACGGACTTGTACGGACGATGGGCACAGGGCTATGTGGGGGCTATGCGCTCCGGAATTGCCGGGGCACAGGGTGCAGAAGCGAGGGCTGTTGGCTGGCAAAGCACATTGCGCAATGCACAGGGTGTGAGCACAGAATGTCGGACAGGTCGGACCTGTCGGACTTGTCGGACGATTGGCACTTGGTGCAGAGTGTGCCGCGTTCCCCAGAGTTTCCAAGGCACATGGCTCACACGCATCCCTTGGTGTCTTTTTCCCTGCCCGCACCCTGCAAAAAAAACGCCCGGGGAAGCCCCGGGCGTATTCTCTTGCTGTTTTTCAGCGGTAGAGCGGGCCGAAATTGGCACAGGCACGGTAATCCGCACCTTCTTTGTCCATGCCGAAGGCGTTCCACGCCGCCGGACGGAAGATTTTTTCTTCCGGCACGTTGTGCATACAGACCGGAATACGGAGCATGGCACAGAGCGTGATCAATTCCGCACCGATGTGACCGTAACTGAAAGCCCCGTGGTTGGCACCCCAGTTTGCCATTACGCTGTAAACGTCCTTGAACGCACCTTCGCCGGTCAGGTTCGGCACGAACCAGGTGGTCGGCCAGCCCGGATCGGTCCGTTTTTCCAGTGCTGCATGTACCTTCTTGGGCAGTTCACAAGTGTACCCTTCGGCGATCTGGAAGACCGGGCCCAGACCCTTGACCATGTTCAAGCGGCTCAATGTGACGGGCATACCGCCCTTGCTCAAAAAATGGCTGGAATACCCGCCGCCGCGGAAATACCCCAAATTGGCAGGAACCCAATCCACCGCATCAATACATGCCTGGGCTTCTTTTTCGCTGATTTCCCAGAAGGGCTTCATGGCAGGCTTGCCGTTTTTGGTCTGGCGGCCGGTGGCATCCATGGTGGTGGCACCGGAGTTGATCAGGTGGATCAGACCCGGCACTTCCAGTTTGTGCCCGGTAACACGCTTCACCGCTTCCGGACTCCAGTAGGTACGCACATCCGAGAAGCCCTGGGCAGACTGGGTGAGCAGATTGCCGAAAAGCATTGCCATCCCGTTCAGGCAGTCATTTTCCGTAGCAAGAACAATGGGCTGACGGATGCCGTTCCAGTCAAAAGAACTGTTCAACACTGTTTCCATCACGTCGCCATTGGGGAAGTGATCCGTCCACTGGCGCTGCCCCTGGAAGCCCCCGGCAATGGCATTATGCCCGCAGGATTCTTCCACATAACCCATCTTGGCAAGTTTGGGATTGCCCAGCATGAGGTCACGGCCGATCATGGTCATTTTGGTGACAAAATCCCAGTCTTCCTTGTGCTGGGCGGCGGTTTTACCGGCTTTGCCGTTATAAACATCCGGCCCCTGTTTCAGATTCTTGGAGACCCATGCACGGGCTTTCTTGTATTCGGCTTTGTCATAGATCCCTTCATCCATGCGGCGGAGAAATTCGGCACAGTCCACGGATTCACAGCGCATATTGAGGTAATCTTCAAAAAAGTCCGGCGGAACGATGCTGCCGGCAATCCCCATGGAAACACTGCCCATGGAAAGATAACTCTTGCCGCGCATCCACCCTGCAGCCACTGCGGCACGGCCGAAACGCAGGATCTTTTCCCGGACATCATCCGGAATGGTGGTGTCATCCGCATCCTGCACATCATGTCCGTAGATGCCGAAAGCGGGCAGCCCCTTCTGGGCGTGAGCCGCCAGAACAGCCGCCAGATACACGGCGCCGGGGCGTTCTGTTCCATTGAAACCCCAGACTGCTTTCTGGGTAAGGGGGTTCATATCCATGGTTTCCGAGCCGTAGCACCAGCAGGGAGTCACCGTAAGAGTCGCCGTCACATTGGCAGCAGTAAATTTGGCTTCACAGGCGGCGGCTTCTGCCACACCGCCGATGGTAGTGTCTGCAATGACGCATTCCACATTGCGCCCGTCCGGATAACGGAGGGTGGAAAGGAGTTCGGCAGCGGCTTTCGCCATATTCATGGTCTGGTCTTCCAGACTTTCACGGATGCCGTTGCGCCGCCCGTCAATGGTGGGGCGGATACCGATGCGGGGAGTAACTTTGTTCATATTTTCTCACCTCATTTTGGTTGGTTTTAAGAAATTATAGCACATATCAAAAAAAATTGCAAGCCAAGAGAAATTTTTTTTAAAAAAAAGACAGCAAGAGGATGACTGGCAGAGTACATTGTGCAATGCACAGGGTGCGGGCAAGGGAATACGGACTTGTACGGACTTGTACGGACTTGTACGGACCCTCCTTCGCCGGAGGCTTCGGAGGGCAAGCAGCACAGGGTGCAGTGAGGGCCATGTGCTTTGGGAATTTCGGGAGCGCATGGCGCAATGCACAGGGTGCGGGCAAAGAATGTCGGACTTGTCGGACAGGTCGGACAGGTCGGACGATTGGCACAGGGTGCAGTGAGAGCCATGTGCTCCGGAAATTCCCAAAGCGCATGGCACACTGCGTGC
>JAFTIA010000103.1 GCA_017457105.1 Lentisphaeria bacterium
CTGGGAATACTGGGAATACTAAGAATACTGGGGTAAGCACAAGAAAGCGTGTGAGCCATGTACCATGGAATTTCCGGAGCACATGGCTCACAGTATACCACAGACCATCTATAGTATTCCCAGTATTCATAGTATTCATAGTCGGGTTAGCCCGCACCCTGTGCTTTGCACCATGCGCCCTGCCAGCCAACAGCCGACCACGGTGCATTGCACAAAGTGCTTTTCCGGCAATGTCAGCGGAAAACTTTCCGGCAGTCTTTTGCAGGGATCCAACCCTGAAGATTGCCGCAGCGGATCAGGCAGTATTGGCCCCGTTCTTCCAGAATTTTCACCTCCTGCCCGGCAGAAAGACCGCCTTCCGGAGTACCGGCATCCGCTGGAAGCGTCCTCAACTGCGTTCCGCCATCCAGAATAAACGCCCGATCCGGAGCGTAAACCGTGCGGATCTGCGAAAAATACGCCGTCAGCGAAAGCAGGATCACCACGCCGGATGCGGCGGCAAGCGAATTCCATACGCCAGCTGGAAGCACTCTCCGGAACGCCAGCAGAATAAAAAAGCAACTCCACGCCGCACATACCGCCAGAAGCCACCCGTCCGGCCGCAAACTATCCCGGCAGAAAAGAAGCAGATCTCCGGGGGATCGCACCTCGCCTTCCGGGTTCTGCCCCAGTTTTTTGCGGGCAGTATTAAGATTTTCCAGAATGTCGGGATCACGGGGGGCAAGGCGCAGGGCACTGTCAAAATAAGAAAGAGCGGCGGCAGCTTCGCCATTCATATAAGCGGCACAGCCGAGGTTGTAAAGAGTCCCGGGAGCGGGACCGCCCTGCAAAAGCAAATCCGTATAAAGAGCCTGCGCCCGGGCGAAATCCCCCTTGTCATACGCCTTGCCCGCTTCGTGAAAATCCGCACCGTCAAGCGGTGAAAGTATGATAAAAAGAAGGAAGATAAACAACTTTTTCAAAGCTTTCAGCACAGCTTTCCGATCCGTTCTGCCGGAGGATGCCCCCGGGAGATACGCATTTTCCCCGGCATTCCGGAGAGCCTCTGCCAGAGCGGGGTCCTGCACTTTTTCCGCCAGTTCCCCGGCGGAGATCCCGGGGGGAAGATCCAGATGATCCGCCAGAAGCGGCGGCACTTCCCGCCGGAAAATATCTTCCCACTCCAAATCTCCGGAAGGTTTTTTCAACTGTTGCAGAACTGTTTTAAACCTGCTTCCGGCCCGGCGTTTTCTTTGGAGAGCTTCGGAATTTTCCCATTTATCCCGGCGGCGATACCAGAGGAGGGAGAACCCCCAGACCAGAGGTCCGGCAACCAAAAGAAGAAGATAACACAAGAGAGAATTCCTGCCGTCCGGCAGTTCTTCCGGCGCACCAGGCTCACTTTTGAGATAAAGAAGATGAGCGTGCTTCTTTTCCGGCATATCTTCTGTGGCCGCCTCCGGTTCACCGGAAGATATTTTTGTCTGCGGCGCAGCGGCAACGGCGGTTTCCGGCAAACGGTCCGCAGGGAGTGCATCCAATTCCTGATCCAGAGAAGAAGTTTGATATTTCCCGGCAATGGGGTCAAAACTTGCCAGAGAGAGCTGCAAACGGTTTTTCCCGGCTTTCAGAGGAATGATCTGCCACGAAATAACGATGCCGCCGGGTTCTTTGCGTGTTTCCGGAGGATAGACCCGGAATCCGGCAAGGTCGATCCGGGGAAGTTTCAAGAGGTCTGTCCCTCCCTCGCCGGTAAGGTGCAAACGCAAGGTCATGATTTCACCCACCTTGCACCCGTTGGGGCGGTCCAGACGGAACTGCATCTGCCAATTCCCCACCAGCCCGGTAAAAAGCGATTTTGCCGGAGGAGCGGGAAGCGGCTTGAATGTAATGGCGCCGGGGGAAGTCAATTCCACCTTTCTTGTTACCGTTCTCCGGGAAGAAAAAACACCGCTGAAAAAATCGTCCTCAAAAGGATCACGGGAGCGGGAACGGCGTTTTTCCGGCATCACCATTTCCACATTGACCGCCCCGGCAGGCGTGATCTCTCCGGCGGCAATGGAGCGGAACGCTGTCCGGAAAGTCAGCACGGTATAACGCACCCCGTCCACAGTACGCATTCTCCGGAGAGGCGGCGCAAACCGGGGATTTTCCGGGTTTTCCTGCCGGAAATTCCTGAAAACAGCGTGAGGAATTTGCAAATCCGGATAAGACAAGCCCGCCACCTGCGCATCGGAGCGGATAAAAAGATGGACCGTTAACCCCACCTCTTCCCCGAGATAATAACTTTTGCGGTCATCCTGCAAACGGATATTGCCGGAAAGAGCAGAGGCAGAGTTCTCTGTTTCCGCCGCATCGTCCGCCAGAACTTTCAGAGAGATCGCCGGCGTCATTTCCCGCTTTTTTTTACCGGTTTTCACCGGGAAAGAGGGGATTTGATACGTCCCCGGGCGGGCGGCAATGGCGGCAATGCCCAGTGTGTAACTGGCTTGACCGTTGATATTGCGGTAACTGCGGGAAGTGCTGTTTGTAAGCCACTGGATGCCTTTGACTTCCGGCAATTTTTCCGGAGCGGGATATTGGTCGCTCCCCGTCAGAAGAAGCTGAAAAACCTCCCCCGCCATCGGCTGGGAGGGGCGGAGATCCGCCTCCACCGCCAACAGAACCGGCGAGGCTGCCAGAAAAAGTATTATCCAAAAATATTTCATATTACCAATCCTTTTCCACTTTGTACTGCTGTTGGAGGGCGCGGGCCTTCATTTTGTCCCTCAACTCTTTTTCCTGCCCCGCCATGGCTTCCAGAAGTTTGGCGGCACTTTCCTTATCCAATTTGGCAGGCTGCGGCTGTGCGGGAGTCTGCTGTGACTGACCGCCGGAGGGATTCTTTTCTCCGCCCTGCTGATTTTGCGGATCCTGCTGATTTTGCGGATCCTGTTTCTTCTGCGGCGGTTCATTTTTTCCAAGTTTCTGCAAAGCATCCTGCAAGTGTTTATGAGCGGACTGCCGGTCTTTTGCCTGTTCCGCCTTGCGGATATCTTCCGCCGCCTGTCCGGCATTTTCCGCCATCTTCTGCTGCTTCAAATCCTTTGCCTGCTGTTGCAGTTTTTCCGCTTCCTGACGGGCCTGACGCATTTGATCCTTTGCTGAATTCTGCTGATTCTGCTGATTTTGCTGATTTTGCTGATTCTGTTGATTCTGTTGATTCTGTTGATTCTGCTGATTCTGTTGATTCTGTTGATTCTGTTTTTGGGCATCCTGCGTCTGCTGACGGGCTTTTTCCTGCTGTTTTTTCAATTCCTCTATTTTTTTCAGCAGATCCTCCGTCTTTTTCACATCATCGGCAAGGTTCTGCAAATTGTTGGCGGGCTTCAAATTTCCGGCGGCTTGCTGCAAGGACTGCCCGTACAGTTCCCCGGCAGTCTGCAATTCTTTGGAGGCTTTCTGCAAACTCTGCTGTGCCGCATCCAACTGCTGGGACTGCAAAGCACTTTCCGCCTGCCGGATCGCCGACTGCGCCTGCCGGTGCTGTTCCGCTCCCAGATTGAAAAAACTGTAACTGCGGGCTTCCGGCGTTTTCCCCGCAAGCCGGATGGCCCGGATATACAACTCCTGCGCCCCCTCTTTTCCCTGTTCCTGAAGTTGAAGAGCCTGATTATAAAGTTTCACCGGATCGGTTTGGGTTTTTTCTTTGGAAACAACGGCATTGCCCGCAGTTTTTTCCTGCAGCTGCAATTCCGGCTCTGCCGCAGAAAGTGTCAGGGCACAAAAAAGCAGAACTGCCGTCCATTTCTTTTCCGTAACAAGGAAATAGCCTGCCAGCAAAACCATCGCCGCCGCCAGAAAATACGGGAACCGCTCTATGGGAACACTGCGGGTCCCCGAACCGCTCACTTTGGGGGCAAGGCTCCTGATCCTCTGATCCACCAGCGCAAGCCCGCTTTCCGCAGCGGTACTGCGTACATAAATACCGCCGGATTCCAAAGCAAGGTGTTTCAACTGTTCTTCCGCAAGTTTTGTGCGGACAAGTTCCCCCTTGCTGTCTCTTTTATACCCGCCATTGGCTTCCGGGATCAATGCAGGCACCTGCGGATCCCCCAGCCCGAAAATGAAAAGAGGGATCTTTTTTTCCTTGAGAGAAGCAAGGACCTTCCGGCTGTCCCCGGCAAGTTCGTCCCCGTCCGTGATCAGCACCACTGCCCGGAAAGGACCTTCCGCCGCCTGAAAAGCATCTGCCGCCGTCTGCAAGGCCCGTTCCAGATGCGTCCCCCCCAGCGGCACACTGTGAACGCCCAGTTCATCCGCATACTGCTGAACCCCGGCTGTATCGCTGGTAAGGGGGCAGGCAAGAAAGGCATTTCCGGCAAAAGCGATCAACCCGAAACGATCCCCTTTATTCCGCTCCACCAGTTCCCGGATAAGGTATTGCTCGTGGGCAAGGCGTGACGGGGCAACATCGGTAGCCAGCATACTTTTGGAAACATCTGCCAGGATCAGAATATCCCGCCCCGCCGTGGCGGCCGGAATGGTTCGGCTGCCCCACCACGGCCGTGCCGCCGCCGCCACAAGGCAGACGAGAGCGGCGAGAAAAAGCACCAGCCGGAGAAAGCGTTTCCCCCGGGAAAGCTGCACAGAGCCGGTGCGTTCAGATTGTTTGCCCAGAAGCAAACGGATCTTTTTCTGCCGTCTTTTCTCCGCCCACACATATAGAATAAGGATCGCGGGGATCAGTAACAGCAGGAGATAAAACCAGTTGCCGTTCAGAAAATTCATGATGTCTCCCTCCAGTGACTTCAAAAATTTTAAGTTGTTTTGATTGCCGGATCTTTTCCGGCTGACTGCGTACCTAATGTAGCGTGTTTTTCCGATCCTGCAAGCGGATTTTGAAAAAAACAGACATTGTACCGGGGCAGTGCCGCAAAACGGGGGGCTTATTTCACCCGGAATCCGGAACGCTGCAGCACGTTTCCGGCGGCATCCAAAATGGCGATACCGGGTGTTACCGGACACTTCTTCCCGTTTTTCAGCGTGATTTCCCCCGGAACAAAGGCGGCTGTCAAAATCCTGTTTTCCGCCGCCAGAGCGTGGATCCGGGAAGAACTGGTTTTCAGCCATGTTTCCGGCTTGACCGGGTCCGTTGCACGGCGCATCCGGTAACGGTACACCGCCTTTTGCGGGGCAATGCCGTGATCGATCGTCAGCAGAGTCATGTTTCCAGTCATCTTCTGCGAAGCAGACTCCCGCATAACATGTTTTTCATCCCCTGTCATTTCCAGCGTTTTTTCTGTAACTGCCGGAAATCCGGCGGGCACATCCACTGCAAGAGCGGCCTCTCCCGTACGGAACTGATCCACCGCAGTCACCACAGGGAACCGGGATCGGGATTGAATATCCGACCCGGAACACCATACGCCGGAAGACGTGCAGAACCACACTTTATCCGCCGTCATATCCCCCGGCGCGTGGCGGAAAGCAGCTATGGCAGCCGGGAAATCCGCCAGCATTGCATAGTACCCGTGAATATTCCGGGGAGCCACCTGCCCTGTCAGAGGACGCTCATCCATGATCTCCGTTGTGCCGGGGAGTTTCCGGGCATCACACAGCACATGGAAATCCCGGTAACGAGCCATATTGCCGAAAAAAAGGGCTCCATCCGCCTGATATAACGCCCGCAGATTCTGGCCGTTGACGGTTTCGCTCCCGATCAATTCCGGCGAACACATCTTGAGGGAAAACTTCCACCCGGCATCTGCCCGGAAGATCATGTACCCGCTGTTCGGGAATACGGCAGAACCTGTCAGTTTTTCCGGGTCTTTCAGCCAGTTCTGCACAGCGGTCTTCCGCTCCGGCGGCAGAAGCGGCGCAAGCTGTCCGGCAAGCCGGATCAGCGTTTCCCCGCGGGCCTTCATCATGTGGGGCAAAACCATGCGGCCGCAGGCACTGGGCTCCATAGAGCCATCCCACCAGGTCCAACGCAGACAATCCATAAGATAATGGTCCAGCAAAGCCGCCTTGCGGGCAGGATACGCCAACACTGTCCCGGCAAGCGCACGCATCCACAAAATGTGGTTGCCGAAATATCCCAGCCCGTAATTGCCGACCTGAAGCTGGATCCCGTGCTGGTGAAAAGAGTAATCGCTCTGCAATCCCTCCTCGCCGGTGGGGACGATGCACAATTCATTTTTGATGATCTCACTGCCGGTACGGACTGCTTCGGCTTCTTTCCAGAGAATACCGATCATCAGCCGGACCCCGCTGAGCCAGACAAGATTCTGCCCCACTTTCGGGTGAACATCATAACTGCGTTCCGCAAGGGTGCGGAGTCTGGCGGACAATTCCGGCGATACCGCATCAGATCCACCCAGTAAAATCAATGTATGACAGATCGCTTCCGGAGTCCCGATATTGCGGTTCCACCAGTTGGGGCTGTAAGGATCCCGTTCCGCCCAGGCTTTCAAGGCTTTTTTTGCCGCTTCCGGATGGGTGACGGCAAGGGCTTTCATCCGCAAAAGATGGACACGGGGGTTCCATGCGCTCCGGGAACGGTCCTGATAATTGATATCGCTCCAGGTGCCGTCCGATTGAAAATTTTTCAGAAGCTCCCCGGCTTTCCGGGATGCCGGAAGCACATCCACGGCGTTCAACTGGGCAACGGAAAGATCTTCCAGCAGGATTTTCCGGAGATTTTCCTGCAAACGGGGAAGTGCATTCAAAATCGCCTCCCCGGTGATCCGCTGATCTTCCGGCAACAGAAAACGGATGCCGCTGATGTTGTTCCACTCGTGTACACTGTTCCCCTTCATCCGGAAACGGAGTGCCCGGACACGCCGGGGCGCAAAAGAGATACGGAAGGTTTTAGACTTGCCGTCGGTTTCCCCGTCAAACACCGTTTCCGCTTTTCCGGCATATACCGCCTCGATCGCCAAGAACTGGCGGCGGGTTTTGCCGTTGGGCAGATCCAGTTCCACCCCGGCGATTTCCCGGTTGTTGGCAAAAACGATTTCTGCTGTAATATTTCTGCCGTGGGTGATCCATGCGCCTTTTTTGCGGAAAAGAAGCTGCCGCAGATTTTCCGCTTCATCGGAAGCAAAGGCGTGCAGGATCCCGGAATGGTCGTTCCGGAGGACAAAACGCACATTGCCGCTGATCTCGTCCAGAAACGCTTCCTGCCCCGTCAGCACGCCGACCCATTCAGCAGGAACAAACTTTTCCTGCCCCGGATCGGCGGAAAGCGGAAAATCATACCCGCAGATATTGACGGCATTTTTTTTCAGCGTATATTCCCATGGCGGCAGAAACCAGCTGCCGGAAGCGTCCTTTGCCAGTTTTGTCAGCGGGAGGGATAGAACGCCGCCCCGGACTTCCGTGCGTACCCCCGGAAAAGGGATGCCGTCCACGATCAGCTGATTGCGGGGCGGCGGCGGGGCGGGAACCGCCCGGAGCGCAGGAGCAGCCTCCACCTTGCCGGAACCGCCGGGGGAAAGAGTGTAAACGCCCTTTTTCAGCAAAGTAAAGAGAGAGCCTTCACGCTTTGCAACTTCAAAAACACGCTTTTCCCCGTTGCCGGCAAGAGTCCATTTGCCGGGAGCAAGGTTCAGCAGAAGAACTTTTGCCTCTTTCTGCGGAACGGTGATCTGAAACATTTTTTCTGTAAGTTCTGCCGTATTGCCCAGACTGACAAAGTAATCTGCCAATGTTATATCATACCGGCTGCCGGATTTCACAAACTGTGCCGGAAGAGGGGAAACTTCACCTCCGTGTATTTGCAGAACATTCAGAAAAACATTGCCGGGCCCGGTCAATTCTGTACGGGTACCGGATGCCTCCTTTTTCGCGGCATTACGGGGAGCCACATAAACGCCGCCAAAGGTATGCGCCTCTTCTGCCGTAAACATGGCGGCATGGACTTTTTCCGGCACAAGCGTTTTCATGGTCAATACGCCGGTTTTGCCATGCATGGAATTCCGGACTTGCAGGGTATCGTTTTTCCAGACGGGCCGCTCTATGGTCGCCAGCTGGAAAATGGGCTTGATTTCCGGCCTGGCGGGGGCGAAACGATCCAGCACGATCAATGTTCCCGGCCGTTCCGGCGAGGACTGGTTCAGAAAAACAAAGGTGCGGCTGTACGCCTTTACCCGTCCGGCAAAAACCCGGGCAAGATCCACTTCCATAAAGTTGTAAAGAGGGTATTGGGCATCCGGTCCGAATCCGGCACGGGGCGTTTCCCCGTTGCGGAATTGGGGCTGAAGCAAAATATCCAAATTGGCCGGAGATGTTCCGGTAACGGTCTGGGACCCGGTGTTGACCGTAAGTTTTCCACGGGTCACCGCCCCGGCGGGATCCACAAAACGCATCAGGCTGTGCAGTGCCGAAGGTTTGGAAAGAAGCACGTCATAGGGGACGCCGTAAGTCTGATACTGGGAGAAGTCGGAAGCAAGATTTCCACGGTAATAAATTTGAAACGCCCCCGCATCCCGGTGCTGATGATTGCGGAAATGGGTGTGCGCTCCCTGCATGGAGATCACCGCATCATCGGCATTGGCGGCAAAGTTCCACCCGGTACGGACATACAATCCCGGCAGGGGATCGTTATACCATTTTGTCAGGGGAAGAGCTGCCCGGCGGTCTTCCGGTTTCAATTCCGGATCATTGGTCAGAAGATAAAGTACCGGATCGGCGATACGCAGTTTCAAATGCCGCCGGAAAAATTCCGATTTCAGTTCCGGATCACGGTACAAAGCAATAGCACACTGTATCAGAATGGGGTTCAAATGGGTATAAGCGGCTTTCCATGTCCAGTTGGCGTCCCCTTCCGGCGTAAAACGGCCGTCCGGCAGGCGCAGGTAATACCACATGTAGGGAAATTTTGCGGCTTCCGGCGGCAGAAGCTCCTGCTTGAATGTACGGCGGAACTGCAATGCCGCAAACATGTCAAAACTGCCCCGGTGCTGACCGTACCCCGTCCCCTGACTGTGACGGCCGCTCCGGTAGGAATAGGCCTTGTAGGGTTTGAGGTTTTCCAGCATTTGGTACATAACGAACCGGTAGGGTTCCGGGTCTTCGTTCCACACGGCAATGGCCATGGCAAGGAGATCCCGGCTGATCTGCGCCTCATTGCCGTGACCGATGGCGGCGGACTGGCGGAAAGGCGGCCAGCCCACTTCCATTTCCACAGCGTAATAGAGCATCCGGGAAAGAAGAAGCTGTTTTTCTGCCGCACTCAACAGGGGATAACACCAGTCATACACCAGTGCGGTGGAAAAAATGCTTTCGCCGGATTTCCGGCAAATATCCTGTCCGTTGCCGAATGTGACTTTGGTCATGTAGGATTTGGCAAGGTCGATCGCTTCCCGGCCTACTTTGCTGTCCCCGGTCATCAGGTAATAAAACGCCTTTTCCCGCAGAACAGCAACCACATTTTTGTCAAACGCCAGTTCCCTGTCCGGCGACGGAGCAAAAGAATAAGGCGCAAGGGCGTTTTTCCGGATCTTTTCCCATGCCGGAAGATTTTCCGGATGCTCAAGATTTTTCTTGAGCTTCTTTACCAGAGCCGGATCCACCAGCACCCGGGGATGTTGGGCAGGCGGGTCAAAAGGAACTTTGTAGGAAACCACGGCTTTGGGAGGACGCCGGGGAACCAGTTTGGTAAAACGGATGCGCTTTACTGTAACCGATTGATTATCATAAGAAAAGTAAAGACGGCGGGGTTTGCCTTTTTCAAAGGTCACCCGATCCAGTTTCATACTTTTTTCCGTCTGATTCGCCTGAAGAAGACGGCGGTTCATGGGAAGATCCTCATCCCAGCGCAAATCCGCAAAGTGTTGTTGCCCCACAGGAACTTTGGCAATGGTATAAGCGTGGAACCAGTATGTCCCGGATTCCGGAGCTTCCACGGTGTATTCTGTTACGCCGGGGGTCAGATTCAGTTCAAACGGTTTGGCGCACCAAACAGACAATGCGGTACAGCACAAAAAAAGGAGAAGGCACTTTTTCATCTTGCAAACCTTTTCGGGCTATCTTCTTACACACCAAACGGCAAATCTTCCGGAGCAAGGCGTTTGACTTCCGGAGAATAAAGCCGGTTCAGGCAGCTGATATAACTTGCAGGATCTTCCGCATACAAGGCGCAGGGTTTTTCCTCCGGCACTTCCGGTCTTTCGATCCGCACCATACGGAAAGGGGGCTGCAGATCCGGGTAATGGAAAACACTTTTATCCTGTTTCCACTGTTCAGCGGCGGCACGGGCCGTCCGCTCGATCTCTTCCCGGACGACCTGCGGACTGCGCTGGGAAGAGGCAAGGTTCATTCTTGCATATTCCTCCGTTGTCATGGTTTTGGAACGGCCCTGATCTGCCACAAGGCCGTGCTTGCCCGCCACAGTAAAAACGCCGGGCGTCAATGCCTGCGCTTCCAGGGTAAGAGCCCGGTCCCCCGCCGCAAAAATCACCGGGATCCCCAGTTCCCGGGCGCAGAAAGAGTAGCCGCCGTATTCCCCGATGGAAATACCGTTGATCCGGAAATCCAGAACATTGAAACTGGAGGTGTGAGCAAGATGAGCGTAGTCCGTACCGGCTTTGGCATGCTGCCCCACATACGCCAGAGCATCAAAAGATCTATCCAATCCCCAGGGCCAGATGGGATTGAAGTGCCCTGTAAGCATCAGCACCCGGGGGTCAAGCAGTTCCCGGTCCAGACTGTCGTATCCGTGACCGGTGGCAACGGTGATTTCTGTGGCTCCGCCTGCAAAAAAACCGGCAACAGCCGCATTGACTTCCATGGTCAGAAGTCTGCGGCAATCCTGATAATAACAGCCGCCGGATACACAGCATTTTTGATGATCGTGAACGCCTGTAACGCCCTCCATATCCGTCATGATCATTATTTTCATCGTATCCTCCCGAATTTCACAACAGTTTTTCCAGAGATTTGCAGGCATCCGCCAGCAGACCGCATTCGTACAAAAGATCCAGAACCGTGTACCGTACCCGGATGGTCTGCGCCATGGGGAGGACATGGAGGAACTGTTCTCTGTCCAGCCCGATCTCTGCGGGACCGGCGGGACATCCGGCGTTTTTCAGCATCATCCGCAATTCTTCAAAGGGAATGATCTGGTTTTGCAGTTTCTTCTGCAGTTCGCCCCATTTGGCACATGCCGTTTCCCGGCGGAGAAGCGTTTCCTCCGGCGGCAGATATTTTTTCATGGCGGCATCCCGGGGAATGGAGCCGTAACAGCCCCGGACGGCAAGGCGTTCCACTTCCTGCAGCCGTTCTTCCCGGGTCAAAGGCGGTGTCATGCGGGAACAAAGTTCCTCAAAACTGTGATTGATAACATATTCAAAAAGGAGTGTCGCCACAAGCGTTCCAACACCGACTTTGAATCCGTGGGAAACATCTTCCCCCTGAAACTGCAGATTCTCCATTTCCCAAACATGGCTGAACAGATGTTCACACCCGGATGCGGGACGGCTGTCCAGATAGATCTGCATAGCGTAGCCGGAGGCGGCAAGTCCTTCAAAAACAAGTGTCATATTGCCGGGATCGGAAACTCTTGAGCGCAAATCTTTCTGTACCAGATCCCACACATCCTGCCGGATGGGTTCCACTTCCATGGTATCGGCGATCAGCCAATCGGCACCGCCGGTCACTTTGGCAAGCAGATCGGCATAGCCGGAAGAAAACATTTCAGGCGGAGCCGTTTCCAGAATATCCGCATCGGCACAAACTGCATAGGGTGCCGGGCAGGGAACCGTGGTTTTGGAGCCGTTGACCAGCATGGCACTGCCGCCAGCGGTATAACCATCCACCGAACAGGCAGTGGCAACACAGCAGTAAGGGACCAGCTTCTCTCCTGCGGCACATTTTACCATATCATTGATCACGCCGGACCCCACCGCCACGGGGACGCAGTTTTCCGGCATTTTTTCTGCAAGCATGTGAGCAATCCCCATCTCCGGGTGCAGCCGGGGCGTGCCGGGGAAAATGTGCGGCAAATATGCGCTGCAGCCAAGCATTTCCTGCAAAGCCTTTCCGGCAGCACGCCAAGTATTTTCATCGGCAATGATCCAGGGTTTTTTTCCGGGAAAAAACGTTTGGAGCAGTTCCGGCACAGAGGTAAAAACACCACGGCCGGAAAGGAATGCCGCCGTCTGCATCCCTTCCGGAATAGGGGAAAGCCGCAAAACCATAGCCGCCCCTACTCCGCCAGATAACGCTCTGCATCAATAGCGGCGCGGCAGCCCATGGCGGCGGCGGTGATCGCCTGCCGGTAATGGGGATCCGCACAGTCGCCGGCGGCAAAGACCCCTTTCAACCCGGTGTGGGATGTGGCACCGCTCAATACGATATACCCCTTCTCATCCAGCGGAAGATATTCCTTGAAGAGTTCCGTATTCGGCACATGCCCCAGTGCGGCAAAGACCCCTTCGCAGGGGATTTCCCGGAGGTCATTGGTCAAAAGATTTTTCACACGGACGGCACGGACGGAATCGTCGCCGGTGATTTCATCCACCACCGAATCCCAGACGAATTCGATTTTGGGGTGCTGCATGGCCCGCTCCGCCATGATCCGGGAGGCCCGCAATTCGTGACGGCGGTGCACCACATAAACTTTGGAGGCAAAACGGGTGAGGAACAGAGCCTCTTCCATGGCGGAATCCCCGCCGCCCACCACGATCACCGGAACATCTTTGTAAAACGCCCCGTCGCAGGTGGCGCAGGCGGAAACACCGTGATTGCGGTATTTGGCTTCGGAGGGGATCCCCAGCCAGCGGGGACTTGCCCCGGTGGAAATAATGACGGCTTTCGCCTCGATCTCCAAGCCTCCGGCAGTTTTGATATAGTGTTTGCCGCCATCGGTAAGGCGGACAACTTCTGCCACATCGTATTCCACACGGGTTTGAAAACGCTCCGCCTGCTGCTGCATATTGTCCATCAGTTCAAAGCCGTTGATCCCTTTGGGGAAACCGGGGAAATTTTCCACTTCGCTTGTTTGCATAAGCAGCCCCCCCGGCATAAGTCCCGCCAGAAGAAGCGGGTTCAAATTGGCTCTGGCTGCGTAGATCCCTGCGGTCCATCCTGCCGGACCGCTGCCGATAATGACCAGATTTTCCTGCTGCATAAAAAGTTCTCCCCTTTTCTATTTTATTTTATTTGGCTGTGTACTAAACAATGACTGATTTTTCTATACAGCAATTTATTTGCTGTGCACTTGGTCTCTGCGAGGCTGGGTTCAGCGCACTTCTTACGCAGAACCGTAAGGCCCCGGAAAAAATCGCAAGCTGATTGCTTGCTGATTTTTTATTGGAGCGGGGGGCCGGGGCTTGCTATTTAAGGGCTTCTCGCCCTTAAAAATCCCCGCAAGGGGCGGTTGCCCCTTGACCCGTCGCTTGACGATAAAGATCGTCTGCGCTCCCTAATATCAGTCTATGTTTTTTACAGAGCCTTTTTTTATTGGTTCAGAAGAACTTACTTCCAGGCCCCGGCATCGGTATCCGGTTCCTGATAGAGTTCTGTAAGAGCCTTCTTTTCCACGATCCCGCCGGTTTCATCCTCTTCCGGCGGCGGCAGTTCCCACTTGCCGTCCGGGAATACGGGCGTCTGGAAAGCATCCTGTTTGATGTTGTGGGTCTTCTCCTGAAATTCCATACAGCTTCGGATACAGCCCTTGGCACCGCACACGGCAAAGTATCCGGTATGATTCAGGATCTGCTGATAAAAGGGATTCACCTCTCCGCCGGGAAATTCCGGATTCTCTCTGCCCCAATGCCCCAAAGCAAGCGTGTACGCCGTCTTGTAGGCAAGTTCTTCAGACATATTGCTTTTGGTAATATCCAGATTGAATCCGGGGAAAAACTTCTTCATAAAAGGAGAAGCCTTGTAATTGATCCCGTGATGAGTGGCGGTACAGCGGCCCATGTGAACATCTCCCCATTCATATTCCTTGTCCCCGATATGGATCTTGATGGACGGGCGGTCGCCGGGACGGGGAATGGCGTTGCCGGGACAATCGGGAACGCATTTCATACAGCGTTTGCACAGTGTTCCGGGTTCGATCAGGGGATCCGGTTCCAGCACAGCATCCGTCAGGATCGTGCCGATGCGGACACGGGGACCGAATACTTTGTGGATAAATACCTTGGACCAGCCGATCTCTCCCAGACCGCAGGCAACCGCCGCAATACGGACATGGATATTGACATCCGGCACAGGCCGCCCGGGCGCCACCGGATCCGGGTTGTTCGGGTAGGCTTCCGGCACCCCCGGATAAACCGGAACGGCTTCAAATCCGTGATCCTCAATAAAACGGGCGATTTCATACGTCAACATGGGGCGGAAAAGCGTATTGAGCCGGTTGTAACTGTAATAAGTATAATTGGGCCAGTAAGTCCCGGCAGTGATTCCCCGGTACGTACTGCGGGGAATGGGCTGAACGATGCTGATCACACTTTGGCAGTCCGGGAAAATATTTTTGGGATGCATCCGTTCCGGAGCTTCCGCAAACCGTTCAATGGGGGCGACCCCCAGGATCCAATCCCCGCCGCCGCCGGCACTGAGTTTATTGGCAAGATCCTTCAGCATCCGGGAAGTCAGTTTGGGCGTATCCATTATTTCACCTCCTCGATATTCCGGTTGAGCAGATCCCGTTTCCACGGTTTATCCGTGCGGAAAGGGGTGCTGAATTTGCTTGTAAGCAGACCCCGCGCTTCCAAACTTGCCAGACAGGCACGGCCGCAAGCGGCGGCGATTTTATCCACACTGTTGAAACGGCCGAACCCGGTCTGCACCGCACCGTTGGTACAGCGGGAACAGAGCGTATCCTCCAGAGGACAGCCGTCTTTGCAGGCATTGCAGTCATTGCAGACATTGCGGGTACGGACCTCATCCGCCTCCAGTTCTTTATCCGTGATCAGCATGGCAATGCGCTGCAATGTTCCGAATTCCGGCGTGATAAACAAGCCGTTCTTCCCGGTTTCCCCCAGCCCGCAAAGATGGGCGGCAAGCTGCCAATTCACATAAACATTGGGGGCCGGTTTGCCATTTTCCACCGGAGCCCCCAACGGGAATCCGGCGGCGGCATCTGCATCATAGCCGAACATGGGAACAGCTTCATACCCCTGCGCCTCCATCCAGATCACCAAATCATAAGTGGTCTTGGCAAGGAACTGATCCTCCAGCATAAACAAACCGAATTCAGAATAAAAACCGTTGACGGCACTGGCATTTTCCATACTGCGGAGAACGCCCCGGGGGATCCGGCGGCCGATCACGATCATACTTTTTCCCTGCGGAAAAATATTCCGGGGATCATTTTCCGGCGCAACACCGTCAAAGCGGCTGAGGGGGGCGATCCCCACCAAATCCGCACCGAACCGGCGGGCGGCCTCTTTTACTTTCACTGCATCCATTTTTATTTGCTTTCAAATTTTTTGGGGCAGACGCCGCCGGTGAATTGATTACCCGCAGTTACAGAACTGCCGGAGAGCCCTCGCTGCCAGATGGAACGCTTGCGGAATCTGGCGGCAAACCGGTTGCCGACCTTGTCTTCCAGCGCAATCATACACGCACGGCCGCAGGAGGCGGCACAGCGATCCACCTTTTCACAACTGTCCGCCACAGCAAAAGCACCGTTGCGGCAGATTTTGCAGTACTCAAGATCCAGTTTCCCATCCTTGTACGCCTCCAGCGGACAAGCTTCCATACAGGCATTGCAGTCTTTGCAGAAATCGCACTCGATCACCTCATCGCCTTCCAGTTCCAGCGTGGTAAAAATCACGCCGAACCGCTGACGGTGCCCGTATTCCGGCGTCAGGAAAAAGCCCCCTTTCCCGACAGACCCCAGACCGGCGGCATGGGCATAGGCGTTGATGTCCGGCACAAAGGAGTTACCGGCAATATCTTTCCCCAGCAGAGGAGATGCTTCAAATCCTTCCCGTTCAATGGCACAGCAAAGCTCATAAACGGTTCTGGCAAGGAACTGATCTTGCATCCAGTTCAGCCCGAAACACCCGTAAGTGTTGAAAAAACTGGTTCCTTCCTCAATGCCGCGCAGTGTCCCGCGCATGATCCGGTGCCCCACAACGATGACCGAACGGGTCCCGGGGGCAAATGTCCGGGGATCCGCCGTTTCCGGCAAATACCCCAGCCTTTCCACCGGAGCGATCCCGACCAAATCAGCACCGGAATCCCGTGCCGATCTTTTGATGTCAGCAGAATTCATTTTTCCTCCTTGATTGTGCAATATTTCCCGGGATACGCCTCAACAGGGCATCCCTGTGCATAAGAAATCAATTTTCCGCAGGACAAAGCAGATTCGATCACCGTCTGCCACAAATCCTGTGTTAAATCCCGCTGCGGCGGGAGCATCACCCCAAGAGCCCCGTTCAACACGCCATTTTTCTCAAACAGCGGTACGCCGACAGCATTGACCGCCCCGGGGATATACCGCCGTGCCCACCCCTGCTGCCGGATCACGGCAAGTTCTTTTTCAAAATCTGCCGGCCTATCCTGAAAATCCCCGGGGGCAGCCCAGGCGATTTCCGCAAGCAAAGCTGAACGGATCTCCTCCGGCGCATAAGCGGCACAGACCTTCCCGCAAGCGGAACTTGTGGGAGAATGCAAAGCCCCCACCACCGTTTCATGGATCTCCGGGAAAAGTGCCGGATACTCCGTCCCGATGATCAGCGAATATCCGCAATAGATCCGGGTAACAAAAACTGCCCCGTCCACCTTTTCCGCCAGCTGCCGCATATAAGGCCGGGCAATCCCCAGCAGATACTCCTTTTTCAACCGGGCGTTGGCAAGATTCAAAATCTTCAAACTGACCCGGTACTTGCGGCTGCCCGGAAGCTGTTCCACATACCCGGCTTCCGCCAGAGATTTCAGCAGACGGCAAATATGGCTGTTCGGCAGTTGAAAGTACGCTGCCACTTCCTTTACAGAAACCGCTTCCGCCGTATCCGCCAGAAACTCCAAAACCTGTAAACCATTATGTAATGTATTATTCATATCAAATTCTATATTTTAGAATTTTAAATATTGTTTTTCCATATTTTATCATTTACAACATAAATATACCGCATCCCCAAAAGTTTTCAAGGAAAAAATCCGGATTTTCCGGAAAAAAGCGGCAAAAGGCAACGAACTGAGCAGGGATTGCTATTTCATCGAGACAAAAAAAAACGGCCCCGTCCGGGACCGTCTTTTTTCTGCAGAGAAGTTATTTCCGCAATGCGATCTGATTGTTTTCGTCCATCACGATCACTCTGGGGCGGAATGTACGGGCTTCTTCTTCCGTAAAAATGGAAAAGGCCATCACCGTCACCACATCCCCCTTTTTGCCGCGCAATGCGGCAGGACCGTTCAAACAGAATGTCCGCTTGCCCCGTTCCCCGGGAATGGCGTATGTTTCCAGCCGTTCCCCGTTGGACCGGTTCACCACCAGAATTTTCTCGTAAGGCAGGATCCCCGCCTCTTCCAGACACTCCAGATCGATCTCCATACTGCCTTCATACTCAACATCACACCCGGTAAGCCGGGCGGTATGGATCTTACCGCTCATCATTTGCTTCAGCATGTAACCGTTCTCCTTTCAGGGCTGAACCCTTTTGACATGCATGGATACTATACATCTTGTTCCCTCAAAATGCAATCCGGAAGGCGCAACATTTTTTTATCAATTTTTGCAGGAAAAACTTGACGAAACCATTTGCAGGATGTATCTTCTTTTCAAACACATAAATACAGGATATCACAACTATGAAACAAAAACTGCTGCTGCTGGGTGCCGTCTTCTTTGGGTTTCTCGCTTTTATGTTGAGTTATAACCAGTTACAATACGAAAAACGCCGTATTGCAGGTTCTGCGGAATCCGTCCTGCTGGTACAGTTGAAAACCACAAAGACCGCAGGGGAGGAACTCCGGGATACCGATATAACACGGGTGGAGGTCAAACGCCTCCCCAGCAAAGCCGTCGCCAACCGGGAAATTCTCTGGAAAGACCGCTACTCCGCCATCGGCCGCCAGCTGGAAACCACCGTCAATGCCGGCCAGATCCTGCTCCATACAGACTTGAAACCCATCAACCAGCGGCACGGCTTCAACAGCATCATCCCCTCCGGCCAGCGGGCGATCTCCATTCCGGTGGATACCACCGGGGCCGTCACCAATCTGGTGGGACCCAACGACAATGTAGATGTTATCGGCACATTCCGCTTCCCCGATCTGCGGGGCGATTCCTCGCTGGATACGGTAACGCTGACTATTTTGCAGAATGTCAAAGTTCTGGCAGTGGGGAACCGCTGGGGCGTTCAGCAATATGCGGATCAGAGTGCAAGCAACCGCGGGTACAGCACCGTTACCCTGCTGGTGTGGCCGGAAGAAGTGGAAATGCTGGTCTTTGCTTCCCAGAAAGGCCGCCTCTCCCTGAGTCTGCGGAACTTTGACGATGCCCGCATCGACCGTGCGCTGGAAGGCAAATCTGTCAACTTCAAGGAACTGGAAAAGAATATCCCGTCCTTCAATGAACAGCGCCGCAAACGGCAGCAATACCGCTGATCCCGGGGGGAATCATGATCCAGATCATCATCAACAGCCCCGGAAAAAAACCGGCAAGAGCCAAGCTGGATAATGCGGCATACCTCATCGGGTCTGCGGCAGACTGCCATATCCGGCTGGACCGCCCGGAAATTTCCGCCTATCACGCTCAACTGATCGTCCAGAACAGCCGGATCCAGCTGATGGATCTGGGGAGTTCCAATGGCACCATCGTCAATGGCAATCCCCTCTATCCCCACGAACCTTATGACATCCGCCCCGGCGATAAATTTGATATTGGCAGGATCAATATAGAATTGACTCCGGAAGCGGCACAGGAACCGGTCCGTCCGGCGGCATCTGCACAGTCCAGCCAGCCCTCCCCCCCGCAAAAATCTGCACAGCCGTCGGCTCCGCAGCGGGAAATGGATGAGTACGGCAAAGAAAAGATCCCCCTGCTGAAAATTTCCGGTGTTTCGCCGGAAGACCGTGTTCTTCTTCAGGAGATCAAAAAGCTGGCGCATAAGGAATTGCTGGTGCGTTTGAATCTGAAAAAACTGGCCATATCCGGCATTTCCGAAGAAGACCTTGCGCAGAAGGCCAAAAGCACTATTGCCGAAATCGTTTCCCAGTTGAATATCCCTCTGCCGTCGACCGTGCCGCTGGATGTGTTGAAAAATGAACTTTTTCAGGAAGCTGTAGGCCTTGGACCTCTGGAATATCTTATTGCCATGGATGATATTACAGAAATCATGGTCAATGGTCCGGACAATGTCTATGTGGAACGCAAAGGGGAACTTTACAGGACCGACACCGCCTTTGCGGACAATCATCAGGTCATTGCCGCCATTGAGCGCATCGTTTCCCCGCTGGGGCGGCGTATCGACGAAAGTTCCCCGATGGTTGACGCCCGTTTGCCGGATGGCTCCCGTGTCAACGCCATTATTCCCCCGCTGGCACTGGAAGGTCCGTCCATCACCATCCGTAAATTTTCCCGGAAACCTCTGGAGGCGGCGGACTTGATCAGGTTCGGTTCTATTTCTCCGGAAATCGTTCATTTCCTCGATATTTGCGTTAAAGTCCGCAAAAATATTCTGATTTCCGGCGGTACCGGCTCCGGTAAAACCACGCTGCTGAATGTTTTGAGTTCCTTCCTGCCCAACCGGGAACGGATCATTACGGTGGAAGATGCCGCCGAATTGCAGCTTCATCAGGAACATCTGGTACGGCTGGAATCCCGCCCGCCCAACGTGGAAGGCAGGGGGGAAATCTCCATCCGGGATCTGGTGCGGAACTGCCTGCGTATGCGTCCTGACCGCATTGTAGTCGGCGAGTGCCGCGGCGGAGAGGCACTGGACATGTTGCAAGCGATGAATACCGGTCATGACGGGTCCTTGACAACTATTCACGCCAACTCTCCCCGGGATGCTCTTGCCCGTTTGGAAACACTGGTATTGATGGCAGGATTTGATCTGCCGCTCCGGGCCATCCGGGAACAGATCGCCTCCGCCATCCATATCATCGTCCAGATCAGCCGTGAACGGGACGGCTCCCGCAAGGTGATGAAAGTCAGCGAAATCACCAAAATGGAAGGGGATGTGATCACCTTGCAGGATATTTTTGAATTCCATCAGGAAGGCTGGGACGCAAACAACCGCATTGTGGGCTCGTTCCGCCCCACCGGCGGCGTACCGACCTTTCTGGAAGAGATCGAACGGGCAAAACTCCCGCTGGATATTGCCATGTTTGATCCCAAACGGAAAACCGCAGGAGGTATCGGATGATGGCAAATTTGCTGAATCACTCTCTGCTGCCCAGTTTGATGATCATGGCAAGCATTTCTCTGGCGGCATATGCCATTCTGGACTTTATCAGTTTTGTTTCAGTCCGATACCGGGAACGGTATTTGCATGAAGCAGCCATGGAACTGGATGATGTACTGATCCAGATGCCTGCAGGCCGGATGTTGGATTTAAGTATGGCCATCAGTGCGATTGCCGCACTTTTGACTTTTCTTCTGTTGAAAAGTTTCAGTGAATTAAGCTGGTTGGCCAGTGCGACAGTCGCTATCATGGCGGCGATCCTGCTCTTTCCCCTGCCCCGGCTGGGGCTGCGGCAGTTGCGGAAACGGCGGGTGGCAAAATTCAATGAACAATTGGAAGACGTGCTGATGGAAATCTCCAGCTCCCTCAAGGCAGGATTCAGCATCCAGCAGGCCATTGAAGAAGTGGGGGACGAAGCCCGTCCGCCGATTTCGGTGGAATTCCGCCTGCTGGCACAGGAGTGCCGTTTGGGGGTCCCGCTGACGCAGGCATTGGAAAACATGAACCGCCGTCTGGAATCCGAAGACTTTGAACTGGTTGCCACAGCGATCATCACCGCCCGGCAGACCGGCGGTGAACTTACCGGAGCCTTGGAACGGCTGGCGGCTCTGATCCGGGAACGGTTGCGTATTGCCCGGAAACTTCACGCCATTACCGCTATGGGCAGAATGCAGGCGTGGATGATCGGCGCCATGCCATTTGTTCTTCTGATCGGCATCAATTATGTAGCACCTGCGCTTTTGGAAGGCATATTTGACTCCATTATCGGATATGCTTTGCTGGGCGGCGTTTTCCTGCTGGTCACGATCGGTTTTCTGGTGATCCGCAAGATCACTACCATCGATATTTGAGAAAGGATTTGAAATGGGAGACTTTCTACTTCTGCTCTCGGCAATTTTATACGGTCTGTCTCTGGGGTTTCTGGCATACTTTCTGATCAGTGCTATGACCAGAGTTGAAATTTCGGGGAATGTTGTAACTTCGGAACTGAAAAATACAATGCCGATCATGATCCGGCTGATGATGCCTCTTCTGCCCAATGTGCGGCGGCTGGCGGGCAATCAGGTATTTCATTCCGCCCGGGAAGCCATTGCCCCCAAACTGTGGATGGCAGGATACGGCGACAATATTACCCCGGTGGATTTTATCGGATTGCGCATTCTTTTTACGCTTGCGGGCATGCTCATCATCACGCTGGGTGTAGCAAGGGGCTATGCTTTCCCCGGGCTGATTGCCGGATTACTGCTGACGATTTATCCGGCAGCATGGCTGAATACCCGGATCGCAAAACGGCACATGGAAATTTTGCGGGCTCTGCCCAATCTGCTGGACCTGCTGACCTTGTCGGTGGAAGCGGGGAAAGATTTCATGTCCAGTTTGCGGGATATTCTCCACCGCCGGAAAATGGATGCCCTTGGAGAAGAGTGGATGCGGACCTTTCAGGAGATCCAGCTGGGGAGAAAAAGGACCGATGCTTTGCGGGATCTTTCCCACCGGGTGCGGCAGCCGGATCTGACCAGCGTGGTCAACGCCATCATTCAGGCGGAAGAACTGGGGGTCAGCATCGGGCAGCTTCTTCGTATTCAGGGAGATATGCTGCGAAACAAACGATTTTCTCTGGCGGAAAAACTGGCGAATGAAGCACCGGTCAAAATCATTGTCCCCATCGTACTGTTTATTTTCCCTGCGGTCATGCTGATTCTGCTGGTTCCGCTGGGGCTGAAAGTTTTTGCGTTGCTGTAATGAAAAATTCATTTCTCTTTTTCCGGACAGCCCTTTCTCCGCGGCAGATCCTTCTGGCAGGGATGGTTTTACTGGGGATTTTTTCCCTCTGTTTTGCCTTTACAGATGTTACGATCTCGGGCAATGACGCCACCCGTTTTGCCGTAATCCAGGCGGTTGGCGAACAACATGTTTTCCATATCGAAAACACGGAGTTCCGCACAGTGGATCTTGTCCGCAGGGACGGGCACATTTACAGCGATAAACCCTTGTTTCCGGCGTGGAGCATGGGGATGCTTCACCGGGCGGTCCACGCCGTGACCGGCTGGCAATTTGCAGAAAATTACGCTCTCCTGATATGGTTTTACAATGTACTCACCGGTTTTGTGTGCAACGCCCTGATTTTCTGGTGGCTCTTCAACGCTTTCCGCAGGATCAGGAAAGGCAGTGTCCCGGTGAAAGGATTGCTGGCATTTGCGGGGGTTTGCACCACCTGGATCTTGAGTTACAGTGTGATTTTCAACAACCACACTCCGGCGGCAGTCATTGTGCTTGGAACCTATATCATGCTGGAAAAATTCCGGCAAAAACCCGCGGCACCTCTTGCCTGGGGAATCGGTGCGGCGGCAGGTTTTCTGGCGGCGTGGGATATTCCTCTCGGCGGGCTCTGCTGTGCGGCGGTTTGTGCGGCAGTTTGGCAAATGACTCCCGGCAAAAATATTTTCTTTACTGCTGCCGGAGCGGGACTCCTGCTGTTTCTTTCCGGACTGCTGAATTTTTGGGCCTACGGGGTCTGGACTCCATTGTATATGGCAGGAACCACGGGAACATTCCACCCGGTACTGAATCTGTCTTTGGGCTACTGGGTGGAAGCGTTGTTCGGCTGGCAGGGGCTTTTTCTGTATCAGCCTTTCCTGATCTTGGGCCTGATCCCCCGGAAAAAGGAATCCGTCCCGGATCGCTGGATGTATATCTTTGCCATTGCCGGGATCGTGTTTTACTGTACCGTCACCAATGAATTCGGCGGGGCCTCCTACGGATTCCGGTATCTGATCCCGCTGATACCTGTTCTTTACTGCCGGACGGTCAAATGGCTGCTGACAGTGCAGATCCCGGCAGCCGGAAAAACAGCGGCAGCGGCAGTTCTCCTGCTGTGGGGGTTGGCAAGTGCAGTTGTGGGGGCCTATGTGCCGTTCGGCGTAGGTTTTGAAGGATACCGGACTCCGGAAGGGCATTTCTGCCGCACGATCCGCAGTTCCTTCGGCGGCAATCTCTTGAGTGCCTGTTTTGAGTATGCGCCGGATTCCCGGTTGACGGCGGCGTTGATCAGGCATTACGGTCTTGCCAATGCGTATCGCTATTTGTATGAAAGTTATTTTAACATCAAACGCCCGGACTTGATCAAAAGAGTACAGGAACGGGTCAGGGAGCTGCCATGAAAAGAGATGAATTGGTTTCTTATTTGAATAAACGCCTGAACCTCTCCGCTTTTGCCGGGGATGTTTCCAATAACGGGTTGCAGGTGGAAGGGGCGGATGAAGTTTCAAAGATCATCGTGGGGGTGGATGGCTGTATGGAACTTTTTCAGCGTGCCGTGGATGAAAATGCACCATTCATCATTGTTCATCACGGGATCAGCTGGGGCAGTGAACCCCGCCGGTTTTCCGGCATTACGGCTAAACGGCTGAAACTCCTGTTTCAGCACAATATTTCGCTGTATGCCTGTCATCTGCCGCTGGATGCCCACCCGGAACTGGGCAACAATGCCCAGTTGTGCGGAGAAGCGGGGATCATTGATAAAGTTCCCTGCTGCAATTACCACGGGTTGAACATTGGTTTCGCCGGAAATTTTGCCGGACCGCTGACCTTGAAAGAGCTGGCGGAAAGATTGGGCGGGGCCCATACCATGCTGGGGGATCCAGCACGCCTTCTCAAGAGTGCCGCAGTGGTTTCCGGCGGAGGCGGCAATGATGCGCTGGATGATGCCGTTTCCCGGAATGCAGATGTGCTGATCACCGGAGAATTGAGCCATGAAATGTTTCATTCTGCGCAGGAAAATGATATAGCAGTCCTGGCACTGGGGCATTACGCTTCGGAAACCCGAGGTGTCCGGGCAGTGTTGAAAGATTTGCAAAACAACTTTGATCTGCCGGGATCATTTGCAGACATCCCGACCGGGCTTTGAGCCGCCGGGAAGAGCGGGCTTCTGAACTGTAAAAAATCCCCGTCCGGATACCGCCGTCGGGGACATATGGATTTTTTATCTGTTACCCCAGTTTCTTCATCAAAACGGCGGGGAAATCGGTGTAGAAGCGCTTGACTCCCATGGCAATAAAACGATCCATCTCGCCGGGATTGTTGATATTCCACACTCCGGGAACCAATCCGGCGTCAGTAATGCGCTGCACAGCTTCGGCAGTAAGATAATTTTCATTGACGACCAGACTGTGAAACTTGTTTTCCAGAGAAAATGCAATATCCTCTTCCAAATGATCCACGGTCAGACGGTCATAGAAAACAGCGGCGCCCGGAAAGGCCTGTTTGAGCCGGATCATGTAATCCAGATTTCCGTCATTGAACCCCAGCATCTCTTCCGGGAACGCCATGTCACGAATGATCCGGACCGCAGCCTCCACAGCTTCCGGGGCCTTGGGCTGCAGCGAAAGACGCACACAGGCCTGATTCCGGAAAAGCTCCAGAACCTCCGGCAGAGTAGGCATTTTTTCCGTCATGGACGGCCGGTCATCATGGATCATATTGAAGTGCGCCGCCATATTCAGTTCCCGCAGCTCATGCAGTGAACTCTCCCGGATGATCCGCCAATGATCAGCTTCCGCCCGGGTGTTGTCATCATGGGAAATAACCACATGCCCGTCACGTGTGACATGAATATCCGTTTCCACCCAGTCACACCCCATCCGGATCGCAGCGGCAAAACCGGAAAGAGTATTTTGCGGAAAGTGCTGGGGATCGCCCCGGTGACCAGTAACGCCATTTTCAATAAAATTCATATTTCCCCACCTGCGGATTATTGATTTTGAATGTTTCACGGACAACGAACCACCAGGATCAGTCAGTGTTCTATGCACAGCAAAAAAATGCGTTGGTAAAATACAGCCAAACGTTTCACTTTTCAAGCAGAAAGCGGCGCAGCATGATATGATTTCAGAAAAACAAGCCGGAAAATTCTCAAAAAAGAAAGTGTTGCAGACTTGAAAAAAACACTTTCTGGAGTATAGTTGAAAACGGTTTTTAATATATCGGCGGGAAAAGGCAAAATCGGCGTATTCCGGCTGGGCAAACGTCTTGAAATCAACGGCGCGCCGTACCCCCTGCCCAACAAACGGGAAAGAAAATGAAAATCGGTTTTGACAACCAGCAATATCTGGAAGATCAATCCAGAGCGATTCTGGAGCGGGCAGCGCAATTTGACAACAAATTGTATCTTGAATTCGGCGGCAAATTGGGTTATGATTTTCACGCTGCACGGATCCTGCCGGGGTATGACCCCAATGTCAAACTGCAGCTCCTGCAAAAACTGAAAGAAAAAATCGATGTCGTTATCTGCATTTACGCAGGAGATATTGAACGGAAGAAAATGCGGGCAGACTTCGGGATCTCTTATGACAATGATACCTTGCGCATTTTGGACGATTTGCGGGAATGGGGCATCTCTGTTTGCGGCGTAGTCGTCACCCGCTACGAAGATCAACCTGCTGTGCGGACATTCATCAACCGTCTGCAGCGGCGGAATATCCGGGTTTACACCCACCGCGCCATCCCCGGGTATCCCACAGACCTGGATACCATTGTCAGTGACGGCGGCTTTGGAGCCAATGAGTTTATCGAAACAGATAAACCCATTGTCATTGTTACGGGCCCCGGACCGGGCAGCGGAAAAATGGGGGTTTGCCTTTCCCAGGTTTTTCATGAACAAAAACGGGGTATTCAGGCAGGATATGCCAAATTTGAAACCTTCCCGGTGTGGAATTTGCCCCTGCGCCATCCGGTCAATCTGGCTTACGAAGCGGCAACTGCCGACCTGGCAGATGTGAATATGGTAGATCCCTTCCATCTGGAAGCCTACGGTCAAACCGCTACCAATTATAACCGGGATGTGGAGATCTTCCCGGTAGTCCGCCGGATTTGTGCCAAAATCATGAAACAGGAAAATCTTTACCGGTCCCCCACAGACATGGGCGTCAACCGGATCGGCTTCTGTATCAGTGATGATGATGTGGTCCGGGAAGCCTCCACACAGGAGATCATCCGCCGTTATTTCCGGTACCGCTGCGAATATTTGCTGGGCGGGGCAGAACGGAATGCGGCAGACCGGGTCAAGCTCCTGATGGATGAATTGAATGTCGGTGAAACAGACCGTCCGGTCGTTTCTCCCGCCCGTCAGGCGGCAGCGGATGCCACCCGGGATCCCCGGAAGGGATGCGATAATTTTTACTGCGGTGCCGCCATCCGTCTTCCGGACGGCAGGGTTGTAACGGGCAAAAACTCTCCGGTTCTGCATGCAGCGGCGGCTTGCGTGATCAATGCGGTCAAAGTTCTTGCAGGATTGCCGGATGAACTGCTGCTGATTTCGCCGGAAGTCCTTCAATCCGTAGGGACATTGAAACACGACTTTATGAAAAGCAAACGGATCAGTCTGGATCTGGGCGAAGCATTGATCGCTTTAAGCGTCAGTGTTCCCGGAAATCCCACTGCAGAAATAGCCATGCGTAAACTTGCCGATTTGAACGGCTGTGAAATGCACCTGACTTTGCTCCCCTCCCCCGGGGACGAAGCCGGACTGCGGCGGCTGGGGATCAATCTGACCTGCGACCCCTTGTTTGCAAGCAGTAATCTCTTTGAAGATTGAGCGATTAAGAGCAACCCGCCGGAAAATCAAACGGCGGGTGTTTTCTTTTCATCAAAATACGGTAAACTTTCCCGCTGGATGCGGACATCTCCGCAATGGAAAATTTGCCGGGTCCCATCCGGAAGAAGCATACACATCTCGCCAGAGTCTTCAATGTCTTCAAATGTTCCACGGAAGATTTTCCCGTCAGGCGTTTGAAAAGAAAGAGCGTGACCGATCAAACGGTTTTCTTTTTTCCATAACCCGAAAAGTTCAACCGGATCTTCCCGGTACAACGCATAAAAATGCTCTGTCCATTCCGCAAAGCGATTTAAAACCTCCCGGAGCGGCAATGTTTTCCCGGCGACAACCGCCAGCGAAATGGCGGGCTGATCCAATTGGGCCAATGCTTCCTGCGGAAGATTGATATTGATCCCGATCCCGGCAGCCACCCCCCGCAGCACCCCCTTTTCAAAACCGGCACCTTCGCAAAGAATCCCTGCCAATTTCCGGTGCCCGA
The DNA here is from genome assembly GCA_017457105.1 of Lentisphaeria bacterium. Classification (GTDB taxonomy): domain Bacteria; phylum Verrucomicrobiota; class Lentisphaeria; order Victivallales; family Victivallaceae; genus UBA1776. The sequence continues at coordinate 27,422 of JAFTIA010000103.1, forward strand.
TATAAATATCATTGGGCCATTTCAAAAAAACAGAAACCTCCGGCAAAAGCTCCCGTACAAGATGGATTCCGGCAAGCCCAACCACCGCACCGGTCAAAAAGGGTTTCCCCGGCGTTTTGGCAACGAGTGTAGCGTAGATATTCACACCTTCAGGAGAAACCCAAACCCTGCCAAGACGGCCTCTTCCGGCACTTTGCGCCCCGGCAGCAACCAAAGTCCCATCCGGTAAATCATCAAAATGTTTTACCGCGTAGAGATTGGTGGAATCAATGACAGGAAGATAAAGCAAAGAAGACGGCATATCATCAACGCATATTCAATTACGGAATCCCGCATCGCCGAAAGGCCGGGACTCCCACGCCGCAGGGCGATTATGAGGCAGGGGACTCAATCCGCGCCGCTCATACTCATTACATCCGGATAGAAAAAGTGCCGTCATCAGGACGGCACTGCAAAACAACAAACTACGGCTCATTTGCCCATCAACTGGTCAATCATGCCATACTGCTGCATTTCCATAAACTGTATGGCAACCGCAGCTGCCGTCGCCAGCAAAGTCAGCACGATCATTACGGTATAGAATTTGGAATTCAGCATAGTGTCACCCTGCCCTTACTTTCCAGCGTTGCGGAAAATAGAAATACCGTCTTCCATAAACACCGTATCCCCGACCTGAATCTTGCGGTCCGGAGCCAGTTCCACGGATTCTGCGATAGAAGTATCCGTGTCCACAGTGGTCAACTTGACCTTGGCAATATAGTCCATATTGTCATCCCCGGCACCGCGGGTGATGTACATATTCATACCGGCTTTGATATTCGGATTGACTTCCACAGATTTACCGCCCAGCGGCTGACGGACCAAAGTATCAGTACCAAGATCAATACCGATATAACCGAACTTTTCGTTCACAGCCACAACCTTGCCGCGAACGGCACGGCGGCATTCGGCGGAACCGTTCTTCCAGGGCTGGAAACCGCTGGCATCCATCCCGAGCGCACGGCGATACTGAACGATTTCATCATCCTTGCTGGCAATGTTCAACTGCAGCGTTTTGATCTGACCGTCACGAACTTTCACCGTCTTTTCGGTCTGCAAACGCTTTCCCTGTTCGGTTCTGGCGTTGGCCATGGCCCGGTTGTACTGCTCACGGAGAGAAGTGACAGAACGGGTAACTTTTGCCAGTTCCTGCGCATAATTTTTGTCAGTCAGAGTCACGGCAGAACCGCCGGCAAGTTCAGAAATCCCGGACAGGGTGTTACGGTACGCTGTGAACTGCGCCTGGATACCGGCCACACGTTCATCAAACTTGCGGATCGCAGAACGGGCATCGCCGCTGCGCAAATCGTTGGTCGACAGAGAAACATTCACCCGGCGGGCAGAGTTGGAAATCAACGTGGCCAACAGATTGCGGCGGGTCTGCAACTGATTCACGCCGGAAACAATCTGGCGGGAAGATGCGTTGCTCGTTGCAAAAGCAAGCAGCTGCGCTTCCTGCGGCAAATTAGGCATTTCGGCAATCATCCCCGCCTGACGCAGAGAGGCCGCCAGTGCATCCCGCTGGCGGATCAGATCCGCAGCCAGCGTCTGAAGTTTTGCCAGTTTGGCATCCAGTTCGGCATATTTCTGGTGGCTGAGTTCAGAAGCAGACAACTCTCCGGAAACTTTCCGGCCGGATTTTTCTTCCAATTTCACAGCCGTCTGATTGATCGCCGTTGCCATCTTGCCCCATCCATTCACCATCTGCACCCGTTTTTCATACAAAAGATACGAAGCAACAGCACTGGCTGCAGCAAGCAACAGGATGAACACGCACAAAATGATATTCAAAATCTTCATAGTCCGACACTCCAAGGTTGTTCCGGTCTGTTTACAATACTAATATACACTGATAACTGTACCACATTATTTCCATAAAGTCAAGCCGTTCCGTCACTTTTTTTGATAAATATTTCATTATTTTTAACAAAATGTGCGTTTTTTCTTGCAAAATGTCTTTTTTTACATAGAATCACCATCATTTTCCCCGCCCGGAACATCTTCATCCGCGGCCCGGTAGGGATAAGGCAGAGTTTCCGGCAGCACGCCATCCGGGACACCGGTCAATGCCTGACCGATCGTCTGGATATAACGAAAACTGTCACTTGCCACCGCATGGGAAAACAGCATGTGTGAAATAAACTTCACCAGAGAACGGGCATCCCATGACTCATATTCCACTGCGGATCCGGCATCTTCGATCCGCCAGTCCCGCAGGGGCATCAGAAAACGCCCCTGACTGTCCCGCAAGGCAAACTCTCCCAGCACCCGGACGACCTGCGCCGACGGATCGGACAGCAAAAGCAGACTTACTGCACAGAGCAAAGATGCCGCCCCCTGACATCCATCCAGAACAGTCCCGATACAGTAATATTCCGGGATCATGGTACTTTCCGCCTGCGCCATCATTCCGCATTTTCGCATCCAACTGCTGATACTCTCCAAACTCTCCAACGGAACGCCATTCCCGGCAGAGGAAAAAAACAACGCCCATCTTTTTTCCAATTCCGGACGGGAATCATTATCAAACCACTGCAAATGAACTTCGATCAAGCCCTGTTTCAATTGAAAATCCGGTTGTTCAAGCATCGCCCTGAAGCGGCGGCGGCGGTTCCGCAGCGTGATTGCCGCCTGAAGCTGATGTACCCGCTTCCGCAACCGGGCATCCGGCAGTTCCTGCAGAACCCCCAGAACATCCCCAAGTTTCTGTTCCCGATCCAGCAATTCCCCCATGGCGTAAACGGCAACGGCATCATCCTCATCGTCCAGAAGATTCAGCAGACTGTCTATATCTTTATCCGGGTGAAATTTCATAAAAAACCTTGCAATGTCAAAAAAAAGCGGCGATCCGCAACAGGACCGCCGCTTGTTTATCCCCTATTTGCAAATCAGACTCAGTTACCGAACAGGCCCTTGTTTTCCGCAATATTTTCCTTGTCAACCAGGATGTAACGGACAGCAAAGGCAGCCTTTTCATCAGACGGGGCAGGTTCTTCATTGAAGACAGCCTTCGGGCTGACGGTGACAGCAGCAGTGACCATACCGGCAGCGATCATCTGCCCCAGATGCGGGACATCGGCATTCAGCAGGATCAGCGCCGGTCCCTTGCCGCTCTTGTTGGCGTTCAGAATCTTGAGATTCTTGAGGTCACGGGGCAGACCGATCAGGGAAACCACGACTTTGGCATCACTGTTTTCGGCAATAACTTTTTCAAAGTCCTTCGCTCTCATGCGTTCAGAAACGGGCTCTGCCATTTCTTCACCGGTGTCAGGCAGTGCGACAGTGGAAATCACCACTTCGCCGCCGGAACCCTTCTTCATCAGTTCCACAAACTCAGTCATACGCTGATCCACCGTATAGGAGGGATCGGCAATGATGAGGATCTTACCGGCATCCAGTTTGCCCTTGACATAATCGCCAACCACAAATGCCTGGGAAACATAGAACTTGTTTTCATTTTCACGCAGAGAAGTCATACCGTCAGAAAACTGGCTCTTCAGCACCATGACGCCGCAAAATGCCACCACCACCAGCAAAACCATGCTCAAAGGTTTGGCAATGGCAAGAGTGTTCTGTTTTTTGGAGCAAACGATCATCCCGATCAGCGCAACGACCATCAGCGCAATATAAACAACCAACATAGAAAATCTCCTTCTATTTTTAAAATTTGTTAAGGGGCTCTGAAGTACACTATACTCTCTTTTAAGAAAAAGCAACTGCATATATGAAAAATTTTCATTTTTTTTTGCTCACAAAGCAAATATGACCTGTTATTAAAAAAAAAATTTGCTTTTTCCGCAAAACAAAAGTATCTTCTTGCAGAACCATAATACCCAAAACAAGGAGTTTTACTATGCCGATCAAGATCCCTGCGGAAATCACCTCTCTTTACAAGATCCCCTCTGCATCCATCCACGAATTGGGCAATGCCGTTGTTATGATCGGCAGAGATGCAGAATGCAAAAAACTCCTGCTCCTTGCCCCTACGGCCCGGATGCTCCCCGATGGATTTGCTGGAGAACTGCTCCAATTGCCAGACAGGGTTTTGCTCCGCTGTCCTTGCAATGCAGTCAATGCGGCTGCTCTGCGGCAGCATTTCCCCTGGACCCGCCCGGTAAGTTTACGGAGGATCCGCACCTCCATCGGCTGCGGCGACCGGCTGGGACTTGCCAGTGCAGGACACATTGCCGCCATCCGGAAATTTCAGGCATCTCCCGTGCTTGCCCAGCAATCCAAGCGGGAATTGAACATGACCGGACGCACTTTTCAAAATGTGGTGGATGATGCGGTGTATCTGGTCTTTGAAGCAGATTTCCGCTCCGGCTGGGGTGCCGATGGCGACCACCTGAAAACCATTGAGGATATTGATGTGGCACTGGATGCCGGAATGCCCATGATCACACTGGACCTCTCGGATGTGATGAATGCCGATGCAGGAAATTGGGATGAGGCCACTATTCATGCGACTTTTGAAAAACTGGATGCTGAACTCCGCAACCGGATCGAATCCGAATATGCAGGGCAGACATTTATCAACGGGGAATGCGCTGTCCCCCTTGACCGCCTGACTGCGCGCCGTTGTGCAGTCATGTACACTGCGGCCATTGATTTTGCTGAAAAAGTCTATCTCCATTTGACCAAAAAATGCGGGGAGGAATTTGATTTGGAAATTTCCATTGACGAAACCACCTCCCCCACGCTGCCCAGCCATCACTTTTATATTATCCGTGAACTGCGCCGCCGGAATGTGATCATCTCCTCTCTGGCCCCCCGGTTTATCGGAGAATTTCAAAAAGCGGTGGACTATATTGGTGATGTGGAGGAATTTGAGCGTCAGTTCAAGGTCCACGCCCAAATCGCCAGGGCAAACGGCAACTACAAGATCTCCATTCATTCCGGAAGTGACAAATTTGCCGTGTATCCCGCCATCGGCAGGGAAACCGATCATTATCTGCATTTGAAAACTGCCGGAACAAGCTGGCTTGTCGCGGTGGAACTCCTGGCAGAAAAGGAACCGGCATTGTACCGGAAAATGCATCAGGCGGCATTGGAAAACTTCGATGCCATGCTGAAACTTTATCACATTACAGCGGACATCAACCGAATTCCGTCTCTGGAGAGCCTTTCTGATGCCGAACTTCCGCAATTGATGACCCAGCCGGATGCACGACAACTGCTTCACATCACCTACGGCCCCATACTCACCGGCCCGTTACGGGAGGAATTTTTTGCCGCCATGCACAAACATGCAGAAGCCTATTCCGATGCAGTGGAAAAGCACTTTGACAAACATTTGAGTTTACTGCATGTTCCGCAAAAATAATCGGTTTTCCACCACGGCACCGGCATGATCCCGGTGCCTTTTTTATTCCTGAAAACCTGCGACATCCCGCAAAAGACGGATAAATGGAGAAATCAGGGGAATTTCAGAAGCGCTATTGCTGTCACTGAACGGGGAAAAAATGTCCAGCCATCCGGATAGCGTCTGCCCGGGCATCCGGGCAAAAACCTGCCAGGCGGCAACATGCGGTGAACTGACCACCCCCCGCACCGGCAGTTTGGCCTGCACTCCGCAGAGAATCACCTGGGAATCAAACTCCAATTCATAAGGAGCCATCAGCCGCATTTTTCCCTCCACGCTCATCCGGGAAAGCGGGTCTCCCGTAAAGAGCATCCGTTTGATCTGCAATTCACCATTTTCTGCGGCGACCAGCAGTTCTCCGGAGTGAAATCTCAACCTGGCAAAAGGACTTTCCGCAGAGAGTTTATATTTCCAAAGTGTCTCAAAATGCTGACGGACATTCCAGTTGGAAGGGATCAGCTGATCCGCCCGGACAATCGTTTCCACGGGAAGCAGAAGCAATCGTGACAACGGCCCATTGGCGGCATTGACCGGGAAATCCACCTCCCGGAAATTCAACCGGCATTGCCCCGCTAAATCTTCGCCCCAATGTGCAGAAAACAACCGCCGGAAGTTGAAATTCCATTCGCCGGATTCCAACACTCCGTTCAAGCCGGAAGAGGGAAAAAACAATGTGACAAAAGGCCCGATAGCAATAGGTTTCAAAACTTTCCCGTGAACTGCAAGAATCATGCCGGTAGGGAAATCCATACCGTCCACATTCCACAAAATCCTGCCATCTCCTCCATCAACAATAAGATTTCTGGCAACCACCTTGTTCCGCAACAGAAAAAGCTTTCCGGACAACGCAAATTTCTGACTGCTCCCCCAACTCATATCCCGGAGATCCAAATCCACCTCTTTCGCCCGGGGTCCTGTCTGCAATACCATCCGGTCAGGAGCGGCCGGAGCCACCCGGTCGACGGCATGATACTCCGCAGCCTCCGAACCGGAGGCTGCTGTTCCGCCGGAAACAGCAGGAGCCGGGGAACTGATCTGCTCGTACAGTGAACTCAAATCCGCCGTTGTTGCGGCAAGACGGACTTTCATCGGCAAAGAGGGGTTATCCGGCATCGCGGCAGTCAGTTGCAGATCTGCCAGCACCTTCCCGCCGCTGTTGAGCAACAGCCTGCACCGTGGAATTTCTCCGGCATTGCCTCTGCGTTTGAATTCGTACTGCAGCTTGCCATCCACGGCCCGGGAAGCCCCGGGAGAACGCAGAGCGTTCACCGTAAAAAAACCATTTAAATCCCAGTTCATATTCCGGAAATTGCCGGAAATCCGGGACCTGCCCGCAAGCTGTCCGCTGCGGAATCGTCCGGGAAAGAAAATATTCAGCAAGTGCTCATTCAAATAACGCACCTGAACATCCGCATGAAACGCTCCCCCCGCAGGCGTACCGCTCCCGGAGCTTTCCAGCCGTAATGCGGGCTGCCCGCCTGCCCGGCAATAAAAAAGGCTGCGATTCAGATTATACTCTCCCTGCCGGTTCCTCAAAAAAGAAAAATCAGCCCCGACGGACAGGCGGGAAAAAGATTTCCCGTACAACGCCCCGGAAAGCTCCTGCCCTTCTGCCGCGCCCTGAACAACAAATTCCCCGCCGTTATTCCGGATATCCACCGAACCGGTCCCGGCATACCGTCCCCCGGAAAAAGCTGCCCATGGCATTGCCGGGAGAAGATCTGCGGGGAAAGAACTTTGCCAGCGGATCGACCATGTTCCTTTTGCCGGGCAAAGCCATTGATAATCCCGGGGCGTCAGTGACATGTTCAAAGAACTTTGTTTTTTTCCGGACAACCGCACCTGATGATCCAGAAAAGAAACGCGCCCGGAAGAAAATTTGAGTTTCCCGGAAGCCTCCATCCGGACCGGTGCAAACACCCCGGAAATTTTTGCGGCATCCCTTGCAGACGGGCAGCGGCTCCAGGATAAAATGCGCTCCAAATTCCCGGATGCCTGCCAGAAAAGATCGGCATTCTCCTGCCGGATCGGCACCGAACCGGATACGGAAACTGTCAAAAAAGCATCTTGATCCCGGGAGGTTGTTATCCGGCAATACGAAACATCTGCTTTTGACAAATCAAGCGGTATGGAAACATTGCCGGCAACAACAGCGTCCACTTTTTCCGGCTGCCACGCTCCCGCCCGGAAAGTGGTTTCGGAAAAATGGAGATCCGTCCGGCATAATACCGATCCGGTCCGGTCGCCGGAGCGCATATCCATTTTGCCATTCAGTACCCCGTCTGCAATCCCGAACTTCTGCGTATCCGGAATAAAAAACTGCAGCAATTTGAGATCAAATCCATTGATCAGGGCTTTTACACTGTTATCTTTCGGAAATTTATGCAGCGAAAGAATTTGACGGCCTCCGGAAAATATCTGCGCATGGGCATTCCGGACTTCTGCTTTGCGGGAATGAATGTCAAATGCCATATTCTGTTCCCCCTGAAGTTGAAAATCCGGTAAATCCACTTTTTCCGTACCAAACCAGGCAGGTCCGGCTTTCCGTTCCGCACGGCATACGATATTTGCGGTGATTTGTTCAAAATCGCCGGAAACACTTCCATGTGCGTCGAACCGGGCATTTCCCGGACGAACACCGCACCCCATATCCATCAAGAGAGTCAACAACTGCCCGGAAAGAAGAAATCGCCGGAAATCAAGCCGATATTTGCCATGACCATCCGGCATATATCCGGCAAATTCCACCCAGGACCCCACCTGTTGATTTTCCTGCTGTATCAGCCGGAAATTCCGGAAATTCCATTTTCTGTCTTTTTCCCGCAGGACATCCAGCGTACAGCGGACTTCGGAACCGCCGATTTTGCGCTGATCGATCCTGCCGTCAAAAGAGCCGAAAACAAAGCCCCCCCGCAATCCGGCAAACGCCAGTTCCTCATCCAGAACAAGTTCTCCGTTCCACTCCACTTTGCCGGAAAAATCGATCCCCTCGTGTCCAGTCACCTGAAAGGGACTGAAGCACTTGATCATCATAGTACCATTGTTCCGGAAATCATCCATTTCACCGGAAATCCGGGTAAAACTCCAGGAAAAATCACGCTGCCGATCCCGAACAATCACATTGACCCGGGAATCCTCCATCCGGCACCGGGCAACCCGTACCTGCACGGGAGAGGAGGAAGGGCTTTCCCTCTTTTCTGTTTTCTCTGCGGAAACAGCAGCGGGCTTTGGCACAGAGGATGGCGCATGCTCCACTGTTCCCAATTCATAACTGCACCACCTGCCGGACGCATCCCGGCAGATATTCAACTCTGCACCATGCAGTTCCACATCATCAAAATCAATGATTCCCCGAACCAGATTTCTGAATTGAGCAGTTCCGCGGGCTCTGCGGACTGTCAGGAAAGGCTGATCTTCCCGCCCGAGGCGGAATCCATGCAGGATCAACCGGCGGGTCAACGGACGGAATTCCGCATTTTCCACCGACATGGGACACCCGGTCGACCGGGAAATCCACGGAACGACAACTCCTGTCAGAAAAAAAGAGCTGGAAAAAAAGAAAAACCCTGCCGCAAGCAGAAATACCGCCGCAAGCAACAGGGTAAAAATGATCTCACGCCGACGCATGAAACAGAATGTCAGCGCAAAACTTTGCGGAGTTCCATCTGAAACTCCTGAATGTCTTTTTCCGTGGGCTCGCCGTTGAGTTTATCAAAGCCCAAACGCCCCATCTGGTCCACGATCCATGTCCCGGATGCACCGCTGCCGAACCGCACAGTCCCTTCCGCCAATGCTCCGGCCCGGACGACCTGATTGACCTCCACCACAGTAGCACCGTCCCCTGCGGACTCATTTTTCGGCACCGGAACCTTGGTCACATCCTCCACCGGGTCTGCCGGCTTGACAGGATCCCGGCTGGTCCAGTCGATATTATCCAATTCGGAAGCCATGATCCGCACATCCATATAAGTCAGGCGGACACCGAATTTCTCGTTCAACAATGTCTGAATATCCGAAAGGCTTTTCCCGGCGGCGATCTCCGCCGCCATAAACTTCTTCATTTCCATGGAATCACTCATTTTCAACCTCCTGTATGTTCCTGCATAACATACACCGATTTACTGATTTTGCAAGACTCTTACCGATCCCCCTGCCGCACTTCCCGCCACTTTCCCGGGTGACCGCACAAAATGCGGAATTCTCCATGAGTGCCTTCCTCCAGAATCACATAGGTACAGCCGTCCGGCTGACTGGCAAAAAAGGCTTGCAAGGCCTCCGGCGATGCCAGTCTGCGTGCCTCCAAAATCTGCCGGCCGGAGGACAATTTTACCACAAATCGTTCACCGCCCCGGGGCAGTTGCGGAATCCCCCATTCCGTAAAAAGCGGAATAAGCCGCCCTCCCAGCAGTAAAGCCGGATAAGGTGTTTGCCGGAGCTGGATCGGAAAATGTTCCGGCAACGCCCCTCCGCTGTGCTGTTTTAATACATTTACAAGCGCAGACTCATTTTCCGGCAAGTTCCCCCGCAGGCGACGGGGGTCCGGGTGATCCAGCAGATTCTCTCCAAGCGGAAAACGGGCATTATGCACGACCCCAAGTAACGCAAGAATCGTAGGAGCTGCATCAAATGTTTTTCCCGGCACGGTGATTTTCCGGGGAGAACCGGCATTCAAGGCAAAAAAGACCAGTTTCCGTTCCCGTCCGTCATTCAACTCCCGCCATAATGAGTTGCGCATGGCGAGATGATCGGTCACAAAAACCACCACGGTATCCTGCCAGCAGGGCATCTTTTGCAAATCCCCGACAAACTTGCCGATCCACTGATCCATGGCGTAAATGGCATGAAGCAAATTCCGGGAATCCCCCATTCTTCCGGGATAACGGGGACCTTCCGGCTCTGTAAAACCATCCGGATGATGCGAATCCACTGTTACAACTGACAAATGGAAAGGACGGTTCTTCTGTTTTGCCAATTCCACGCAAGCAGCATGAGCCAACTGCAGCAGCACACGATCCCGTACGCCCCATATCGCATGAGGGAACTCCTTATATCCAAGTTCTTTCCAAATCTGCAAAGCGGAAAAAATCCGGTCATAACCAACATTGCCGGCAAAAATATCCAACCCGGAAAAACGGGGATCATGCCCCACCAGAAGCATTTGAAAATACCCGGCGTTCTGCAGTACGCCGGGCAATGCGGCAATACGGCACCCCAGATCCGGATCATAGCCGCTGTTGTTTCTGCCATCCGGCGTGCCGCTTACGGCATAATGCGCCGTTGTGAGAATGGATCCTGTCAAACTTGAATAAAGTCCCCCGAAAGTAAAATCGGCATTCCGTGCCTGCCGGATATCGGTAAAATCAATGCTTTCCGCCCGGAAACGGCTCAAATTCGGCAGCAGTCCGGGAAATTTCTTTTCATCAAAATAGTGATCCTCCAAACTTTCCAGATAGATCAGCACCAGATTTTTTCCGGGAGAAGCAATCACTTTGTCCCGCGTTACGCTGATGTTTTTGATCCCGGCATACGCCAGAAATTCCGGCGAAACGGCGGTTGGATCATCTGCGGCGGCACGCCAGACCCGATACCCCAGTGCAACCGCCGGAACCAGCGGCGATCCGGCACACGCCAGAAAAATGCAGCACCCCCAGCAAAGGATACTCCGCCGGAAACGCACCTGCTTCTCTCCGGCAAGCCAGCAAGCTGCCGCGACTCCGGAAATCAGCAAAACGCCCCCCGCCACCGCAGTGAACCACACTCCTGCCACCCCCTCCAGCAATGTTACAAGAGAAATATGATGAAGATATTTCAGGTCAAAGGTATTCCCGGAATGTTGAAAAGATACCGCTTCAGCAAGAGAGCCTGCCATCCAGCAGAATCCCAATACTCCCCCCAGAAACATCCGGACTTTCCGGGAAAACGGCAAAGCGGCAGTCAACAGCACAGCCAATGACAGGATCAATCCGCCTGCCAAACGGATAACAATGCCCCACTGAAAAGATGTGGAACAAAAGAAACAGTAAACAGCAGGCAGAACTGCAATGACAGCAAAGAAATAAAATTTTCTTAACAATTTACCGTGCATGACTCAAAAACCCGGATGGACTCACTCTTGAAATCGTTGCGGAGAGCCTCTGCAAGACGGTGACACGCCGCCTGATCCGAACCTATGGCAAAAAGCGAAGAACCGCTCCCGGAAACTTCCGCACACAAGGCCCCATGCGCCAGCAGGTGATCCCGCAGAAGCGTCAGCAATGGAAATTTCCGGTATAACGCAAATCCAAGATCATTATGCACCTCCCGGGCAACGCCTTCCCAATCTCCGGTGTAAAGCGATTTTTCCATCCTCTCAAGACTTCCGGCATCCGCAGAACCAATGGTTTCCGGAGCAAGATGCGTATAGGCCCATTTGGCACTGACAGGAAACGCCGGATTCACAACCAATACGGGAGGCATCTCTTTCAAAGGTTCCAGATAACGGAATTCCTCCCCGATCCCGGAGGCCCATGCAGGGCGGGGATCCAGAAAAAAGGGTACATCCGCCCCCAGTTTTACAGCCAATCCTGCCAGTTCAGAGGCATGGAAACAACCGTACCGGTCATTCAGCAGACGAAGCGCACCGGCGGCATCGGAACTCCCTCCGCCCAATCCGGCGGCAATGGGGATATTTTTAACCAGCAGAAAATCCCACGCAGGCTCCAGTCCGGCAGTTTCCGCATAAAGTTGTGCCGCACGACATACCAGATTGTCGGGGAAAACAACATTGCCGGAACTGCACCGGACTCCCGGCGCACCATCCTGCAAAGTCAACTCATCCGCCACGCCCGGCAGAGGCAGAAACAGCGTCTGCAGTAAATGATAGCCATCCGGCCGTTTGCCGGTGACTTTCAAAAAAAGATTGGTTTTTGCCCCGCAGCGCATGTTAAAAAATCAGAACCCGTACTGTTTGTTGTAACGACGGACCTCTTCCTCGATCGCCGCCGCCAGTTTGAGGGCTTTCAACCCCGCCGCCCCGGAAACACGGGTTTCATGGATCTTGCCGGTGGCACGGGTCTTGTTCACAGCATCAATAAAGTCATCCAGTTCCGCCGCCAGAGCATTTTTTGCTTCCAGCGTAATATCCTGACTGGTGATCTCATTGCCGGTACGGGCAAGGCGTTTCCCGCAAACATTGCCGAAATCCATGTCCAGACACATTTCGTCCTGATAAACTTTCACCTGACGCACAGGCTCCAGACTTAAACGGCTGGAAGTGATATCCGCACAACTGCCGTTGACAAATTTGATACGGGCTTTCACAATATCTTCACCGGGGCTCAAAACAGCACTCCCCAGCACGTCGATTTTTTCCACTTCCGCATCCACCAGAGCCAACACAAGATCGATATCATGCACCATCAGGTCCAGGATCACACTGACTTCCGTCCCCCGGGGCGGCAATCCCGGCCGTGACGGAGGATATTTGGCAAGGCGGTTCGCCTCGATGTAACGGGGAGAAGTCCGGTTCGCCATCAGGTAATCCATGGCAGGATTGAAGCGTTCCACATGACCGACCCCCAGTACCACATTATTTTTTTCCGCAGCCTTGAAAATGGCCTCCCCCTCCTCCACCGTGGCGGCAAGGGGTTTTTCGGACAACACATGTTTCCCCATCTCCAGCAGGGGAATGGTGGCTGAAGCGTGAAAATTGGCAGGAACGGCCACACTCATGGCATCGCATGCTTCGGCAAGGCTCTTCCAGTCGTCAAAAACTTTCAACCCGAATTCCGCACCGACTTTTTCGGCAGATTCCCGGTTCACATCAAAAATACCGACCACATCCGCTTTGGGATTTTCGTGATAAAGACGGGCATGATGCCGCCCCAGTGCGCCGACGCCGAACACACCGACTTTCAATAATTCGCTCATAACTGTATTCCTGACTGGTTGATTTTTTTATGATCCTTATAAGATAGCATACTTCCGTTTTTTTACCAGTCACGCATCCGGTCACAGAGCATTTTAAAAAATGCGGGCAACGGGATTTCGTTCGATGAAGTCTCAAAATTCACGAACCCCTGATACCCCAGAGCCTTCATGGTCTGCCACATCGTTTGCAAGTCGGAACTGCCTTTGCCAAACTCAACTTGCTTGTAATATTTTTGATTCAAACTCAAATGCCACTCCCCGTCATCCACAGGAGCAGGGGCACAAAGAAAATCCTTCAAATGGGCATGGACCACTTTGTCCGCAAGTTTGCAATAGGAAAATACAGGATCCTCCACCGTTTCCACATTCCCGGTATCAAATGTGATCCGCATATCCGGAACCGCCTTCAATACTTCCAGACACTCATCGGCTGACTGAATGGGGGACATGGATATACCCATAGCCTCAAAAGTCAGCGTGATCCCGGCCTGACATGCCATCGGCGTGACCCGGGCAAAAGCCTCGATCCACTTTGCCCGATCCAATTCCCGGCTGCCGCGATCAAGTTTGCATACGGGAATCATCATCACCGGAGCGTCTAATGCAACACCGAAATCCAGTGCCCGCTTGAAGCGTTCCACAAATTCATCCTCCGTCCACGGCGGATTGCCGATCAGAGGAGTATAAGCGACCACCGGAAGTCCGGCATCATCGCAGTATTTTTTCAAAACTCCGGCAGGAGTATTATGTTCCCCGACCCAATCGATCCCTTCCATCCGGCAATCCACCGCAGTCTGTACGATTTCCTCCGGCGAGAAACCTTTTTCGCTCATCACCATGGACATCATGCTGATTTTCATCGGCAACCCCTTTCTGTAAAAAAATACACCGGCTTACTTATAGCATCTTTCATAAGGTTTTCAATCTGTCAATATTGTTTTTTTGCAGGACTGCATGTATATTACGATGTATTCCGGAGCTAACTCATGCAGCAGATCAATTGGAAACAGAATCTCTTTTTTATCTGGCTCTCCCAGTTTCTGGCACTGGCCGGGTTCGGAATGTGTATGCCGTTCATCCCGCTCTTCATGCGGGAAGTCCTGCAGGTGGAGGAATCCATGCGGGGCGTGTACGTTTCCGCCTTTTCCTTTGCAGGCATGACCAGTCTCTGCGTGGCAACCGCTTTCTGGGGAGTCGTTGCCGATAAATTCGGCCGCAAACTCATGCTGCTTCGGGCAAGTTATGGAGCGGCATTGCTGTATCCATTGCTGGCATTTGCACCCAATGTGTATGTATTGATCCTGACCCGTTTTCTGTGTTCCTTTTTCTCCGGCACGGTCAATCCGGCCCAGACACTGCTGGTCAGCACCACGCCGCAGGAAAGACAGGGTTTTGTTCTGGGAGCCCTCTCCACAGCAACATGGAGCGGAAATATGCTCGGGTATTTTTTAGGGGGTATTCTTGTAAATTATTTCGGGTACAGGACAGCGTTTCTCTCCAGCGGGGCATTATATCTGACCGGGGCTTTTCTGGTGCAGTTCTTTGTCCGGGACAACTTTGTCCGTCCTCAAAAATCAGAAAAGCAGAAGAAAACCCCGCTGAAAGAACTTCTGACACCTTATGTAGGGCTGATTCTGGTCATGTTTATGATTCTCGGCCTTTCCCGGCGGATCGATCAACCTTTTATCGCCATGCTGGTGGAAGTGGTCAATGGTTGGGACAATGCCGCCTATTGGACCGGCATTGCCAGCATGTGCGCCGCCGCAGGCGGGGTCGCAGCTGGAATGCTTTTCGGCTGGGCAAGCGATCACTACCCTCTGCCCAAACTGCTGGTCACGGTCATTCTGCTGACCGCCGCGGCATCCTTTCTGCAGGCATATTCCGGCAATATCCTGTGTTTGATGGCGGCCCGTTTTCTGGCGTATTTTGCGGGCGGCGGGATGCAGCCCCTCCTGATCATGTGGCTGGGGAAAGTCACTGATCCCACCAAAAAGGGAACATTTTTCGGCTGGAGCGCCAGTGCCAATATTTTCGGAGGCATCCTGAGTACGCTTATCAGCGGCACGGTCATCCTCTCCTGCGGGGTCCGCGGAGTCTTCGCGGCAGGCGGTATTTTGACACTGCTTATGCTGCCGCTGATCCTTATGGGGATACGCGGGGCACCCAAAAACGTCAAACTCTGAACTTACCGGAAGAAGATATCCTGCACCACATTTTTCCAGCCCCGTCCGAAACGGCGGTAATTGCCGGAAACCCATTGTTTCCAAACAAGAGGCAACCGCCTCCATAAAGGAACATTCATAGCGGAGCGGGCCCCGGAATGTTCTGCCCGTGCAAGAAGTTTTTCATCCCCGAACCGGTTGTACGCTTCCCGATACAAAGCCGCACTCCAGGCAAATGTATTATCCTGTACCGATTTCTTTGCCTCCTGCCACGGAGAAAGCCGCCCCATGCCGGAGAGATTGCTCCGGTGCTGGCGGAACAGCGTCAACTCTTCATCGCAAACATTCCAGGAACCGCAATACGCCACAGCGATCCCGATCCAACTGTCATGACACGCCGCAAGTTCCGGCATGGGCAAAATCTTCTCCCGGCAGGACGCCCGGAACATCATATCATGACCGGCGGGCAGTACCCGGCGGCAGAAAAGTTCCTGCATCCTTTCAGGAGAAACGCCTTTCCGCAACTCCGCCAATTCACGGCCGGGGAAACCACGCATGGCCCAGTGATCCCGTCCCAGCGGCTTTAATTCTTCATCCGTCAGAGTACTGTTGCAGAAAACCCCGGCGGCATCCCCCAGCGCATGAACCATGTGCCGGATCTTATCCGGGAGCCAGACATCATCCTGATCGCAAAGAAAAATCAAATCCCCCTGCGCTTCGGCGATTCCGCGGGCAAAGTTGGCGGCCACCCCCAAAGGCGGATCATTGACCAGTATCCGGACACGGGGATATTGCGCCGCAAGTTCCCGGGAAAGAGAGTCCGGAGAATCGTCACAGAGCAAAATCTCGTCAGGGACCATGCTCTGATTCAGCAAACTCTCCAACTGCCGGGCAAGATACGGCTCCCCCCGGTAACAGGCAAGGACAACGGAAATGGTGTATTTTTCTTTCATCATACTTCTACAATATCACCGATCACGGATTTGTGCAAATAAAACACACCTTTCCTGCACAAAAACCCTCAAATAAACTTGACTATTTGAAAAAAAACGGTATCTTTTCATGTATCAGTCATTCAAACATAAATCAGGAGAAAATAGGATGAAACATCAGCTTGCTTTTGCCGGATTGCGCCATGTGCACATCTATTCCCTTTATGACCGGGCAATCAAAGATCCGGCATGTCAGATCACCGCAGTTTGCGAAGAAGATGCCGCCGCCCGCACTGCAGCAAGGGCGGATGTTACGGTGAATTATGACAGCATCAGCAAAATGCTGGCAGAAGCCCCCTGCACCGCCGTTGCCATCGGCGACTATTACGGCAAGCGCGGCGCCATTGCCATCGAAGCCCTCAAGCAGGGAAAACATGTGATTTCGGATAAACCCCTCTGCACCAGTCTTGAAGAACTTGCAGAAATCGAATCTCTTGCCAAAGAAAAAGGCTTGAAAGTCGGCTGTATGCTGGACATCCGCACCACCCCCTCTATTGCCGCCGCCCGCAAAGCGATTTTGAGCGGCATGATCGGGGATGTGGTCCACATCCAGTTCGGAGGCCAGCACCCGCTGATGCCCGGCAGCCGTCCCGGCTGGTATTTTGAACCCGGCAAACACGGCGGCACCATCAACGATATCGGCATCCACGCCATTGATGCCATTCCCTGGATGACCGGTCACAAAATCAGCAAAATCGTTGCCGCCCGTTCCTGGCGGGCTCTTCCGGCAAGTACAGAGTGCTTCAAGGATGCCGGGGAATTCATGCTGGAACTGGACAACGGCGCAGGCGTGCTGGCAGATGTTTCCTACCAGATGGCCAATACCCAGGGCTACACACTGCCCACCTACTGGAGATTCAACTTCTGGGGGACAAAAGGGATGTTGGAATTCAACTATCTGGATCCCCATGTCAAGGTGTATGCCGATGGCGAAAAGAGCCCCACCATTCTCGGGGAGATCGCCGATACCGGCGTGGATTATCTGGCAAGTTTCTTTGCTGACATGGAAGGCAACCCCACGGATCTGAATACAGACAGCGTCATTGCCGCCACCCGGCTTGCGCTGGAGATCCAGGCGGCAGGGGACGCCCGCGGATAAGTCTTTATGATCATTGATTTCCACACGCACATGTACCCGGAGAAGATCCGGGAACGTGCCATGGCAGCCATCCCGCCGCCGTACCGGCCCGCCATTGACGGCAGCCGGGCAGGCTTGATCCGCTCCATGGAGATAAACGGCATTGATTTATCCCTCAATCTCCCGCTGGTGAATACCCCCCGGAACGCCCGGGGCGTCAATGCCTGGGCACAAATGGAAAATCACGGCCCCATCCGGATGCTGGGGAGCCTCCACCCGGAGGATCCTGCATGGAAAGAAAATTTGCAGTGGGTCTGCGATCAGGGGATGCCCGGTCTGAAACTCCATCCGGAATACCAGCTTTTCACCTTTGATGATGAGCGATTCTTCCCCATCTGGGAAGCCTGTGAAGAAAAGGGGCTGTTTATCCTGACCCATGCGGGATTTGACATTTGTTTCCAGCCGCCTTTCAAAACCGATCCGGAAAAACTGGCGGCATTCCACAAGCGTTTCCCCGGGCTGACGCTGGTCCTCGCTCATCTGGGCGGGATGAAAATGTGGGACGATGTGGAAAAATACCTTGCCGGTCTGCCGGTCTATCTGGATACAGCCATGATCGATGAAAACTGGATCACACCGGAACAGATGACCCGTATCATCCGCAAACACGGTGCGGACCGCATTCTTTTCGGCAGTGACAGTCCGTGGATGGATCAGGGAAGCAGTCTTCGCTTTCTGCGCAGTCTTGACCTTACAGAAAAAGAAAAGGCGGCTATTCTGGGAGAAAATGCCGCCGGATTATTGAAAATCGACTGTTAAAACCAGCGCATCACAAAGTTGATCGTAAACAAAATCAGGATCAGGAGAGGCAGCACAAAGAGGATCACTTTGTGCGCCTTTGCCGGAAATTTCAACCCGGCTCCGGCGTTGGCTTCCTGTATAAACCCTTCCCAGCCCCATCCGTAACGGGTACAGCAGAAAAGCAGCAGCACCAATCCGCCCAGCGGAAGAAGATTGTCACTTACCAGATAATCTTCAAAATCCAGAATGGTGCTCCCCTTCCCCAAAGGTTGGATGTGTTTCCAGAGATTGAACCCCAAAGCACAGGGAAGTGAAAGAATCATCAATCCAACGCATACCGCAGCAGAGGCTTTGATGCGATTCCAACGGAAATTATCCATCAGAAGGGCCACCAGATTTTCGATCACACCGATCACCGTCGTTACAGCGGCAAAACAGAGGAACAAAAAGAAGATCGCGCCCCACCAGCGGCCGCCTGCAATCTGGCAGAAAACATTGGGGAGCGAGAGGAAAATCAACCCCGGCCCGCCCTGTACGGCAACCCCGTGGGAGGCACACACAGGAAAAATCACCAGTCCCGCCAGAATGGAAACGGTGGTATCCAGCACGATCACCAGAAGAGCTTCCTTGGCAAGAGAGTGCTCCTTCCCGATGTAACTGCCGAAAATGGCAATACTGCCGATCCCCACACTCAAGGTAAAAAATGCCTGCGCCATAGCCGCAGGAACCGCCTGAAGCGTAAGAGCCCCCCAGTTCGGCAGAAGATAGAATTTCAACCCCTCCCCGGCTCCCGGCAGGGTAACTGCATAAACACACAACAGGATCAGCAGCAGGAAAAGCCCGCTCATCAGCACCTTGCTGACCCGTTCCACCCCGGCACGCAGCCCGACGGCACAGACAACACATCCCAGCAGAACCACCCCCAGCATATAACCGGAACACTCCACTGCGGAGCCTGTCAAACTGCCGAATTCAGAAGCCACCTGTTCCGGCTTGACTCCGGCAAATGTACCGTTGACAAATTTGGCAGTATAAGCAAAAAGCCACCCGGTCACCGTGGTGTAATACATCATCAGGATGGCACAGCCGCAGCTCAACACAGCGGCAATGGTCTGCCAAATTTTTTTCCCTTTTGCCGCCATGGCCATGCTGCCGTAAAGACTGGATCGGGAGGCTCGCCCCACTGCCATTTCCATCACCATCAGGGGATACCCGAAAATGATCAGGAAAAAGAGATACAGCAACACAAAAGCCGCACCGCCGTGCTGCCCCACGATAAACGGGAATCGCCAGACATTCCCCAACCCGATGGCACAGCCCGCACTCAAGAGAATAAATCCCAGCCGGGATTTCAAAAACTCCCGTTCCGCCATAATCGCCTCCCGTTCCGTATCAGACCGAGAACCGGACGTGGATCACATCCCCGTCCTGAACCGGGTATTCCTTGCCTTCGATCCGCAGCTTTCCGGCTTCCTTGGCATTGTTCCAGCCGCCATAAGTCACCATATCGTCATAAGACACAGTTTCCATACGGATAAAGCCCCGGCAGAGGTCGGTATGGATCTTGCCCGCCGCCTCCGGAGCCAGCGCACCGCGCCGCACCGTCCATGCGCGGGATTCCATGGGGCCCGCCGTAAAAAATGTAATGTAATCCAGCAGACGGTATCCGGTATGGATCACCTTGGTCAACCCGGTTTCTTTGATTCCCAGATCTTCCATGAAAACCGCCGCCTCCTCCGGATCCAGTTCGCTCAATTCCGCTTCCAGTTTGGCGGAAACAGGAACCACTTCCATCCCGTGTTCCGCGCCGTATTCCACCAGCCGCTTGCCGCCTTCGGAATCCGCAAAATTGATAAAGGTGTTTTCATCCGTATTGGCACAGATAAAAGCGGGCATCACGCTCAAAAGCTGCAGAGAATTCATCATTTCCATGGTTTTGGGGTCACTCTTGTCATATTCCGGACGGCGGCCCTCGGAAAGCTGTTTGAGCAAATCCAGGATCAGATTGTACTCAAATTTGGCATCGGCATCCGCCGTACGAGCCTGTTTGTGCGCCCGGTCCCTGCGGCGTTCCAGAATTTCAATATCTGCAAGCATGAGTTCCGTCATAATAACATCCAGATCCCCCACTGCATCCTGGGAGCCTTCCACCCGCACCACATCCGGGTCCCCGAACATGCGGACCACATGCGCCACAGCATCCACCCCGCGGATATGCCCGAGAAACTGGTTCCCAAGCCCCTGCCCCTGACTGGCACCTTTCACCAGACCGGCAATGTCAATAAATTTCAATACAGACGGGACGATCCGCCCGGAGTGTTCCAGATCCGACAGGACTTGCAGCCGCGCATCCGGAACCGGAACCATACCGGTATTCGGCTCAATGGTGCAGAAGGGGAAGTTCGCCGCTTCCGCACCGCCCTTGCACAACGCATTGAACAACGTCGATTTCCCCACATTCGGCAAACCGACGAATCCACAGGAAAAACTCATTCTCTACTCTCCATTCTTCACAAATTTGTTTCATCCGCTTTTTGCGGGATTTCTATAACACACCGGAAACCTGCATCCCGTACCCCGTTATTGGTACTGCCGAGATGAAAGGTGGTGGACTGCAAATGCCCCAGTTGGTAGGAGCCGCCCATCAGCCGGTAAATACTTCCGGAATCCTCCGGGTTCCGCACCATTTCCCGGAGATTGCCCGCCATATCCCATGCACCATATACAGAGCGGTCTTTCGGGAAACTCCCCCCGGGAACAGCAAAAGAGTGATATCTGCAAAACGGATGATCTGCTGTAAATGCCGCATCAATGCTTTCCATATTTCCCCAGACAAAACGCCGCCCATCCGCACCGCACGCCGCCTTTTCCCACTCAAGCTGTGTAGGCAGCCGGTGCAGCATCCCCGTTTTTTCCGACCGATACCGGCAATAGGCTTCTGCCGCAGGGCCGGAAATACCGAAAATCGGCATATTTGTATGAAAATCAGGATGCAAAACACCGTTTTCATCCCAGGGAAATTTTCCAAGTTCCCCGGCTTCCCGATACACTGCCCGATACAAATTTTTCAAATCCGGACACTTCAACTGTTTCCAGAATTCCAGATAATCACCAATGGTAACTTCATATTTCTGAATGAAAAAGTCGGGCAAATGCCGCAACCGGGTATCCTGCCCGCTGGCACGGCTTACATGAAATGCCCCCCCCTTTACCAGAATAAATCCTTCCGGACTCTCCGGAAGAGAACGCAAATCCCACTCCACTCTCTGCCCCGGGTCAATTTTCACAGGCAGAAAGACCTCCCGCCCACCGGCATATACGATCTGAATCAGGTAACTTCCGCTGGGCAGCTGCCCAAAATCATTCGCCTGAACAGTTGTCCACTCCCCGGGACTGTTACGGTCCGGATTTTCACTGCGGATCATTACAGATGCCTTCTCCGGAACCTGCAAATGGATACTGCTCAAATTCCGGGCAATCTGACGGATCGCAAGCACCACATTGGGCGAAATTTCAAAAAGATCCAACGCATAGTTCCGCCAACGGGTTTGAAATTGCCGGATCATAGGCTGCAAAACAGCGGTATTCCCGGTAAGATGGCACAATTCGATCTGCTGGCGGATCAAATGGCTCAGCAACGTCAGCATTTCCTGCTTGTGCATTCTGGAAAATCCCTTGCGGAACTCGATCATCGAAATCCCTTCCAATGCAGCATTGGTATAGTTGGAAAATTCGATCTCCTGACGCAGAAACTCCTGCTCGGATACATTTGACTGGCCCCTCTGTAAATTCCGGTATGTACGGCTTGCAAGTTTATAATAGGCGTCGGCCTGCATACGGGAATAACGCACCCGGTTCAAAATCATTTCAACACGGGAATTCTCCTCCACGGCCTGCAAACCGACCACACCGCCCCCGGCAATACAGGCCGCCAGCAAAGCCAGCGGGATCAACGGTCGGCGCACCGCCAGTTTTTTCATTTTGTAAAACCAGTTGGTCCGATACGCATTGACCGGGAATTTTTCCATATAATGCCGGACATCCTCCAGCAACTCTTCCACCGAACAATACCGGTCTTCCCGATCAAAGGCAAGAGCCTTCATGGTAATGGCTTCCAACTCCCGCGGGATCGCCCGCAAGGGGGCCCGGCGGCGGGGCCGGATAATGCGCCCCCGGGCAGCATCAAACAAAACATCATCCGTGGGGCGTTCCGGATAAATCGGCGCACTTTCCAGTGTCAGAAGACAGTACAATATTGTGCCCAGTCCGTAAATATCCGATTTCTCATCAATCAAATCCTGCATACCGGACGCCTGTTCCGGCGACATGAAAGCGGGAGTCCCGCTGACCCGAACCGCTCCGGCAGGCAAATCCCGGACAGATTCTTCCGGCCGCTGCAAATCGCCCCGATGCTCCAGGTCGATCCGCTGTCCCGCACGGGCAAAATCATTTTCATTCCGGTAAAGCGCAAGCCCCCAATCCATGATCATGACTTCCCCGAAGTTCCCGACCATAATGTTGGCTGGCTTCAGGTCGCAATGCACCACCCCTTTACTGTGGGCAAAAGCGATCCCCTGACAAACGGCAATAAAAATTTCCAGCCGCCGGTTTAAGGGAATAAAACGGTCCGCAAATGTTTTTTTCTCCCGCAACGCCCGGATAATGGTCCGAAGATCCCGTCCGGCAATCTCCTTCATGGTGAAATAGACCCCGGCATCCGAACTGTATCCGATCCGGTGAACCGGAACGATATTCGGATGCTCGATCTGCGCAGTAATACGGGCCTCCCGTATAAATGTTTCCACCTGATTTCTGCAGGAACGGTATTGAGAACGCAGGACTTTTACCGCCATATACCGGCGCAATCCGGGTTCCGTTGCCGAGAAAACTTCGCCGACGCCCCCCAGACCGATCGTCCGCATCCGTCCGAAATTTTTCCAGTCATCCCCCTGCGGGCCAAGCAAATCCAGAATTTCCTGTTCGGTAAGCTGAGCCCTGTCTGCATCCTCATGCATCAGCCGGGTAACGGCAGTTGTTGTATCCCCTGTCTGTGTCGTCATGAGCACCTGTTCATTGCAAATCAGCCTGCCGGGCCTGTGCCTGGATCCCCTTCAGGATCGGCGTGGCGGCACGGTCAAATTCTTTCACAGCACCTGCGCCGCGGAAAGGCAGAGGTGTCACAGCTTTCCAGTCCAGTTTATCCGGAAGCATCACACACCGGGCGATCTGGCGGCGCCCCATATCTTCATGGTGGATAGAAACAACCAATGCCACAAATTCCCCCTGCTTGGTCAGAACAAAATCGCCGGGCTCGGCCCGCAATTCACTGCCGGTCCCCCGTGCAGTATTCCGGATGTAAAAATAGTCTTTATCCATAGAGCAGCGTCCACCCAGCGTGGCAGATTCCTTCCCCAAAGCAGAACTCTTGAAAAGGTAGAGATCCTGCACACCCCGCTGTTTCAGTGCCGCCATGGTCAAAACTTTCAGCGGCTTCCGGGTGGGCATATTCACCTCCAGCAGAACCACCGGAGGAGCCTGCCGGAGAGAATACAAAGGTCCGGCAAGTTCTCTGGCGGCGCCGGGTCCATCTGCAGGCTGAACAGAGTAACTCAAAGAAGTCAGGTCGGAATAATCCGGCCGGGTACGGATATTGCCCGTCAGATTCAGCAAATCTCCGATAATACAGGTCCGGTCTCCCGCTTTTACCACAGGCAGATAATACGTCCCCTGCCGCTGCTGGGGGATCAGAAGACGGGTTTCCGCCATCTGCATATTCAGTTTGATCACGGCTTGCGAATACAATTTCTGCACATCACTCCGCAGCTTGGATTCCGCCGTGGACAGCATGGCCCGGGTGGCGGCCAGTTCGCCGGAAGCCTTTGCCAGAGCCCGGGCGTCCCGGGTGGATTTTTCTCTGGTTTTCGTAAGATCAGCACGGGTTTCCGAAAGATCGGAAACTGCATTTTTCAACATTTTCTGCACATTGGCAAGCTGCCGGCGGGCTTCGGTCAATTCCAGATCCCGGGCGGCAAGTTTTCTGGCAATGCGGTCCGAACGGGTCTGTGCCTCGGCCAATTCCTGCTCCGTGGCATTGAGTTTCCCCCGGGTATATGCCAGAGCAGACTCGGCCTCCCGCCGTTTTCCGGCCTGGGAAGTACGGGCAAGTTCCAATACCCGGATCTCATTACGGCTGCGCTGCAGATCCGCATTGCGGGCGGCGATCACCTCCCGGGATTTGGAAAGAGCCACACTGGCTTCACTCAACTGTTTTTCCTTCTGCGCCTGCTGCTGTTTCAGAAGTTCAAGCTGGCCGCCACGGGAAGCGTGTTCTTCCCGCAAAGAGCGGTAAGTACGATCCAATTCCGCAAATTTCCTGACCTCTTCGGCATTCCGGCGGCGCAATTCCGCCAGAGCCCGCTCGGTTTCCTCCTTCTGCAAATGCAGACGATAACGCGTGGTGATCTCTTTTTCCAACTGCTTCTGCAAAGCATCCGGGGTCAACGCTCCGGTATCCCGGGCAGTGGAAACAGTTTTCCGTTCCAATGCTTCCGCACGGGCAGAAACTTCAGCAAGGCGGTCACTCAATTCCGCAAGCCGCCGCTGACGATCTCCGGTAAAGCCCTGCCGGTACTGTTCATCCAGCAGGCTTTTCCGCAGTTTTTCCAGTTCCGCCTGTTCCCGGCGCATCTCCTGAAGCACCATTACAGCAGTCCGGTTATCCAGCGCGGCTCCACGGGTTCCGGCGGCAGTGCCGACAGAGTTCCCGCCGGTAAAGAGGGACAGCATCGCCGAAACGATGAAGTCACAAATAACAATAAGGATCGCTCTATTCACTTTGCTTCTCCATCCAGTTCAGAGATCCATTTGCGGCGCAGGGGGTAATTCAGCAGCAGCCGGAGCGCAAGGCTGAAAATGATACCGATCAAAGTGGAGGAATAAGCGATCAAACGGCTGCTGGTGGGGGAATAGGTCATCACCAGAAAACTGGACACCGTCCCGAAGAGCCCGATATACAACGGTACATCCAGAAAGATATCCGCATTTTCCAGAAGTTTCAGCCGGATCTTTACCGGTTCGGAAGATTTCCGCAAATTTCCAAGCACATGGGCGGCAACATACAAAGCAAAAATCTGCATCATGGTCACCCCGGCAAAGAGGAACATGGAGATCCGTGCCATCAGGGTTTCCCGGTTGGCAATGGTGTTCGGATCATCGGGGGAAAGCTGCCCCAGAACCTGACTCCGGGAAGCCGGTCCATTAAACATCTGCCGCAAAAAATCATTACGGTCAAAGGCATAATCCAGTGCAAAGAAAATCGCCGCACACACAACGGCCAGCAGCACCAGCCCCAGAATAAATCCCACTTTCCGCTTCATTTCAACCTCCATTACTGTTGATTTATACCATAAACAGACTTTAAGACAACATTAATACATAAAGAATATAGCAGTTTTCAGCAGAATTGTCAAGTCGGGAAGAGCATCCGGGAAAAGTTTTAAAACAAGATATTTCGGATTTGCAAATTATTCCATTTATGCTATATTATCAGGAAATGCCTCCGGGCTCAAATATAAGGAGAATCGTTTTGAATCATTTGCCGGACAACCAGAAAAGCGGATTGTGGCAGATTCTGCTGCGTCTTTCCATGTTTTTAACGGACCGCAGCCATATGCGTCAGACTCAGGAAAGCAAAAATGTGCTTGAAAAACTGACGTATCGTCAACATCAGGTCATGCGGATGGTCTATTTGCTCACCCGTTCCCATCAGGAAGGTGTGCCGCTGAAAATGCTGGCGGAACAGTTGCAGCTTTCCCCCGGAACGGTTTCGGAAGCAGTGGAGAAACTGGTCCGTAAACAAATGCTGGACAGAACCATCTGCCCCACGGACCGCCGCAGTGTTCATATCCGGGTTTCGCAAGCCGGACAGGCCGCCATCGATCTGGGAATCGAACAAATGCGGCAGGATGAAAAGATCCTGCTGGAACTTTTGACAGAAGAAGAAACGCAAACATTATTCCGGCTTCTGTCCAAGCTGGAAGAAAATATCCCGGACAAGATGCACAAGATCAGTGAGTGATCAAACGCATTTTCAAGATATCAAAAACTCAAAATAATCAGGAGAGTAAAATGAAATTCTATGCCAATGGCTTACTGCTGCTTCTCGCAGCCGCGGTCATCGCCGCACCGCCCAAACAGCCCGCTATCAAAGTTCTGACGGAAACAGTCAAAACTTCTCCCTACACGGAAGTCCGCCGGTATGTGGGACATGTGACCGCTTACAAATCTGTATCCTTCCCCGCCCGTGTTTCCGGGATTCTGCAGAAGATCCACTTTGTGGAAGGGGATATGGTCCAGAAAGGTCAGCTCCTTTTTGAGATCGAAGATGTAACGTACCGCGCCAAGGCCGAACAGGCCGCTGCCCAGTTGAAACAAGCGGAAGCCCAGTTGGAATACGCCAAAACAGACTATGTGCGCCAGAAAGACCTGCGTGCCACCAAGGCTGTTTCACAGGCGGTTTATGAAGAAGCACTCCGCACGCTCCGCACTGCAGAAGCCAGCCTTGCCAACGCCAAAGCGGTGAAACTGGATGCGGACAACACCCTCTCCTACTGCAAAATCTATGCACCTTTCACCGGCTTGATCGGGAAAGCAGCCTACTCCACCGGCAACTATGTCACGCCCTCCAGCAAAGCTCTGGCGGACATGGTTCAGCTCTCCCCCATTTATGTCTGCTTCGCCCTGAGTGAACGGGATTATCTGGATATGTTCGGCGACTACAAGACCATGCAGAAAGATGCCCGGGTCCGTTACCGCCTTGCAGACGGAAAGGAATATGACAAAGAAGGTTTTATCCGTCTGATGGACAACCGGGTGGATTCCTCCACCGGCACCATCACTGCATGGAGCGTGGTGGAAAACCCCAAGATCCAGCTGATCCCCGGCGGTTTTTCCACGGCTCTGCTTTCCAACAAAAATGCGCCGTCCCTGATCTCTGTCAAGCTTTCCGCCGTCATGGCCAACAACAAGGGGAACTATGTGTACGTTCTGGACAAAGATAACAAGATCCAGCTCCGTTATGTGAAGCTGGCCAATGTGGTCAATGGCCGTCAGTTCATCTTCTCCGGGCTGAACGAAGGTGAAACCGTGGTAACGGACGGCACCAACCGTGTCCGGCCCGGCGATACTGCCATGCCGATGGTCATCGGCAGCAAGTCGCAGAAATAAGGAGTTGTCCGGCTTATGTTGATCTCCAAAGTATTTATTGATCGTCCGAAACTGTCCTTTGTGATCTCCATTGTGACAGTTCTGGGCGGGCTGCTCTGTTACAAAACCCTGCCGGTGGCGGAATATCCGGAAGTGGCACCGCCGCAGGTGCAGGTTTCCGCCTCCTATCCCGGCGCAAGTGCTCAAGTCATCACGGAAACGGTTGCTTCTGTTCTGGAAGATCAGATCAACAACGTGGAAGATGTGCTTTACTTCACCAGTAAGTCGGATAACAGCGGGAACTACAGTCTTGCCATCACCTTCAAGTCCGGGATCAATACGGACATTGCCCAGGTAAACGTGCAGAACGCCGTCAGTCTGGCGGAACCCCTGCTCCCCGCAGATGTGAAAAACTACGGGGTATCCGTCCGTAAACGTTCCAGCGACATCCTCGGGATGTATGTGTTCCTCTCGGACAATCCCCGGATCTCCGCACTGGAATTGAACAACTTTGTGCGTATGCGTGTCCGCGACCAGCTCTCCCGTATCGACGGGGTCAGCGAAGCCATGATCTTCGGCACGCACAATTACAGTATGCGCGTGTGGCTGGATACCTTCCGTCTTTCCAGTTTGAATCTGAAAGCAGAAGACGTTGTCAATGCGATCAAGAGTCAGAATATTCAGGCTGCAGCCGGTTCCGTTGGTTCGGAAGGCAGTAATGACTACATGCAGCTGAAAATCAATACCCTGGGCCGACTGGTCACACCGGAGGAATTCGGCGATATTGTAGTCAAGATCGGTGAAAACGGCAGCTTGACCAAACTCCGTGACATTGCCCGTGTTGAACTGGGCAGTGAACAGTATGCCGGGAACAGCCGTTTCAACGGCCGCCCCTCCGTGGCACTGGCCCTCTACCGCAGTGACGATGCCAATGCACTCGACGTGCTGAATGCCGCCAATAAGCGCATGAAAGAACTGGAATCCAGCTTCCCGGAAGGGATCTCCTGGAAACTGGGGTATGACCCCACCGATTACATCCGTACCACTATGGATGAAATCAAGTGGACCTTGATCCTGACGCTGGTACTGGTGGTCTTCATTACCTATGTATTCCTCCAGAACTGGCGGGCGACGCTGATCCCCACCATTGCCATTCCGGTATCTTTGGTCGGTACCTTCATCTTCCTGAAAGCCTTTGGGTTCAGCATCAACGTCCTGACCATGTTCGGTCTGATCCTTGTGATCGGGTCACTGGTGGACGATGCCATCGTCGTTGTGGAAAACTGCGTCCGCATTCTGGATGAAGAAAAGCTCTCTCCCAGAGAAGCGGCTATCAAAAGTATGGAACAGATCACCGGGGCTATTATTGCCACCACACTGGTAACGATCGCTATTTACGCACCGATCGGGTTCTTCGGCGGGATGGTAGGGACGATCTATCTCCAGTTCGCAGTATCCATGTGTATTGCCCTGATCTTCTCCACGATCAATGCGCTGACCCTGAGTCCGGCATTGTGCGCCCTGCTCCTGCGCCCCAGCGGGACACCCGGCAAAATTTTCAAGCCCTTCAACTGGGCCATGGAAAAAAGCTGTAACATCTATATCAAAGTCTGCCGTCTTCTGGTACGCAGAGTTCTGCTTACTGTGATCCTGTTCCTCGGGGTACTGGCGGGCAACTATTTCCTGTTCCAGCGCACGCCCTCCTCCTTCCTGCCGCAGGAAGACAAGGGGGCCATCCTCTGCGATATTGAACTTCCGGCAGGGGCCACCATCGCCCGTACGGATGAAGTTCTGGACAAGGCTTACGAAATCGCTAAAGACATGCCGGGGATCAAGGATCTGATCATGGTCAGCGGCTTCAGCTTCATCGGCGGCAACGGCGAAAACGTGGGCCTTGCCATCGCGGCGCTGGACAATTGGGACGACCGGAAATCTCCGGAACTTTCCTGTACCGCTATCCATCGCAAACTGCTGCAGGAATTCTCCATGATCCCGGAAGCAAAGATCAATGCCTTCCTGCCGCCCGCCATCATGGGTCTGGGGGTCACCGGTGGTGTAACATTCAAGTTTGAAGCTATTGCCGGCCAGACTCCGGAAGAATTGCAGAACGATCTCTTCCGTCTGCTGGGCGAATTGAACGCCTCGCCCAAAACGCTTTACGCATTCAGTTCCTTCCGTGCGGATACCCCGCAGCTGTATCTGGATCTGGACCGCAGCAAGGCGGAGGCCATGAATGTTCCCATCGGGCGGGTATTCACCACCCTTCAGAGCAAATTGGCAAGTACCTATGTCAATGACTTCAACCTTTCCGGCTACTCCTTCAAGGTAAAAGTACAGTCCAATGCGGATGAACGCAGTACGGTCAACGATCTGGAACAGATCAATGTTCAGAACAACTCCGGCGGCATGGTACCTTTGAGCGCCCTTGCCCGGGTGCGTTACATCGTTGGGCCCCAGGCTCTGGAACGGTTCAACCTGACCATGTCCGCCCAGGTGAACGTGCAGGCGGCCCCCGGCGTTTCCAGCGGTGAACTCATGCAGCTTATTGAATCGCTGATGGAGAAAAAATTCTATCCCCATTATGCCATTGACTGGGTGGATATGAGTTATCAGGAACGGAACAATGAAGGCAGCATCCTTTACCTGATGCTGCTGGCATTGACTTTCGGGTACCTCTTCCTTGTAGCGTTGTACGAAAGCTGGACGGTGCCGATCTCCGTGATCCTCTCCGTCATGGTTGCCACGCTGGGCGGACTTCTGGGGCTGCTGATCTGGAATCTCCCCATGTCCATTTACGCCCAGCTGGGGTTGATCATGCTGGTGGGGCTTGCCAGTAAGAACGCCATTCTTATTGTGGAATTCTCCAAACAGGAACGGGAAAACGGTGTGGATATTGAAAATGCCAGTCTGAACGGGGCCCGTGCGCGTTATCGTGCCGTGCTGATGACAGCATGGAGTTTTATCGTGGGTGTGATCCCGCTGGTGTGGGCCACCGGTGCAGGTGCCGGCAGCCGGAAGGATATCGGGGTAACCACTTTCTGCGGGATGCTGCTGGCGACCTTTATGGGGATCTGCTTCGTCCCGGCAATCTACTCCATTTTCCAGAGAATGCGTGAATTTGTTTCAAATAAAATCAAAGGAAATAACAAATGATCAAGAAATATGTACGTTTCCGCCAGAATGGGGAAGTGTGCTTCGGCGAAGTCCGCGGCACTGAAGTTGCTCTGATGAGCGGGTGTATTCTGGAAGGTACACTTGCCGAAACCGGCAAAACCGTCCGGCTGGACAGCATTACCGACTATCTGCCGCCCATGGATTTCCCCAACATCCTCTGCATCGGTGCCAACTATGTGGACCACTGCAAGGAATGTGTGGCAGAGCCGCCCAAGTATCCGCTGCTTTTTATTAAAAGCACCAACGCACTTGCCGCCCATAATACGCCGGTGGCATTGCCCAAACTGTATCCCAACGAAGTGGACTACGAAGCGGAATTGGCTGTCATCATCGGCAAAAAAGCCAGTTATGTTTCCGAAGA
This sequence comes from Lentisphaeria bacterium, assembly GCA_017457105.1. Lineage (GTDB taxonomy): Bacteria > Verrucomicrobiota > Lentisphaeria > Victivallales > Victivallaceae > UBA1776. The sequence goes on from JAFTIA010000103.1 coordinate 58,503, forward strand.
AGATGCCATGGATTATGTTCTGGGATACAGCTGTGCCAACGACATCTCCGCCCGGGATGTTCAGCTGAAAATGAGTCACCAGTGGGCATTCGGCAAATCTTTTGACAACTTTGCCCCCATCGGCCCCTATCTGGTGACCGGCATTGAAAATCCGGAAGAGCTCCATGTTCAGTTCCATCTGAATGGCGAACTCCTGCAGGATCAGCCGGTGGCGGATATGATTTTCCCGATCCGGCGGCTCATCGCCCATTTGTCTGCGGGCATGACCCTTTATCCCGGAACGGTCATCCTGACCGGCACTCCTGCCGGGGTGGGCATGGCACGGGATCCCCAGCGTTTCCTGAAAGCCGGAGATGTGGCGGAAGTCACCATCGGCGAAGTGGGGACTCTGCGCAACACCATCTGCTGACAAGGGTCGGCAAACGCGCTTCAAACATGTCCGGAAATCCCTTTTCCGGGCATGTTTTTTTTAGAAAAAAGCTCTGTACTCAACATAGACTGATATGATGGAGCGCAGACGATTTTTAATCGTCAAGCGACGGGTCAAGGGGCAACCGCCCCTTGCGGGGATTTTTAAGGGCGAGCAGCCCTTAAATGATAAGCCCCGGCCCCCCGCTCCAATAAAAAATCAGCAAGCAATCAGCTTGCGATTTTTTCCGGGGCCTTAC
>JAFTIA010000013.1 GCA_017457105.1 Lentisphaeria bacterium
ATCGGGATTTTTGATAAAAAAACGAAAATGTTAACGCGGAAAACAACAATAAAAGAAAAATCCTGCCGCGAAACATTTTTGATATCAAAAATTGAGTCATAAATGGCAAAAAATTGCCAAAAAAAGAAAATGTGAAGTCTTTAGAAAAAAGGCTTCACGGAATTAGGACACCTCTTAATTTATATCCTCACCGGAGGAAAAGCAAAATGTTTTACATCTTTTCCGCTTCGGTTACCGGAGCGGATTGAAAATCACAACTTGTACATGTATATTCCCTCTGAATAAGAAAAACCAAGGAGTGTTTATGAAGATCGCTGTATGTATCAAACAGGTGCCGGGCACGACCCAGGTGGAAGTGGATCCCGTCACCGGTACGCTGAAGCGTGACGGCGTGGAATCCAAACTCAATCCCTATGATTTGTACGCTCTGGAAACGGCTCTCCGCATCAAGGAAACCCTTTCCGCAGAGATCACCGCCTTCACCATGGGGCCGCCCCAGGCAAAGGAAATTTTGCAGGAAGCGTACATGATGGGCGTGGATCACGCTGTCCTCATTTCCGACCGCAAATTTGGCGGGGCAGACGTGCTTGCCACCAGTTATACCCTCAGTCAGGCGATTCGTCAGCAGGGCCCCTTTGACCTCATTATCACCGGCCGCCAGACCACGGACGGGGACACAGCACAGGTAGGGGCTGAAATCGCTGAATTTCTGGGCATCCCCCATGCTGCCACAGTTATTTCGCTGGACAAAATCACACAGGAAGCGGTGGAAATCACCTGCGATCTGCCGCTGCACCGTTTGAGTTTGCGTCTTCCCTTCCCCGCCCTTATTGCGGTGGAGAAAAATATCGGTGAACCCCGGCTGCCCTCGTACCGGAAAAAACTTGCCACAGCCGATGCGCCCATTCCGGTCCTGTCGCTGAAAGATCTGCCGGATCAGGAGGAAGCCCATTACGGGCAGGCCGGGTCCCCCACACGGGTGGTGCGGATCTTCCCGCCGGAAAATGATACGGATCAGGAACGCTGGGAAGGCAGCAGTAAGGAACTGGCAGAAAAACTGCATCAGTACCTTGATACTCACAAATTTCTGCAAAAGATCGGGTAACAATCATGGGTCAGATCCTTCTTCAACAGTCCGGCATCACGCCGGAAATCAAGCCGCAGTTGATCGCGGTGTGTCCTTTTCAGGCGATCCAGGAGGAAGCCGACGGGCTTCTGACAATCAATGCCGGCTGCCGCCTTTGCCGCATCTGCTGTAAAAAATTTCCGGAAATCTGCAAACTGCAAGAGTCCGCCCCGCAAATAAAGGTGGATAAATCCCTTTGGAACGGCATTGCCGTAGCGGCGGAAATTTCCGGAGATGCCATTCACCCCGTGTCGCTGGAACTTCTGGGGAAAGCCCGGGAACTGGCGGCAAAGGTGGGGCACAAAGTCTATGCCGTCCTCGCCGGGAAAAACCTTGCAAACCACGCAGAAACCCTCCGCGCTTACGGTGCGGATAAAGTCTTTGTGTACGATCACCCGGAACTGGAACACTTCCGCATTGAACCCCATACCAATGTTCTGGAAGATTTTATCAACAGCGTACGCCCCTCTGTGGTCCTGATTGGCGGCACCCCCGGCGGGCGCACGCTTGCCCCCCGCATCGCCGCCCGATGCCGCACAGGGCTCACAGCGGACTGCACCGTACTGGATATCCAAGAAAACACCGATCTGGACCAGATCCGTCCGGCATTCGGCGGCAATATCATGGCGCATATCAATACCCCCAACCACCGTCCCCAGTTCGCCACGGTGCGGTATAAAATTTTCCCGCTGCCGGAACCGGTCCGGGTTCCCGCAGGCGAAATCGTCAACTGCGCCCTTCCTGCGGACAAACTGGCCTCCGCCCTGCAAATCTTGAGCGTGCAGACCAAAGAAGCGGAAAGCGGCATTGAAGATGCGGAAGTCCTCGTGGCTGTGGGCAGAGGCTTGAAAAAGCCTGAAGATATGGTGCTGATCGAAAAAGTTGCAGCAGCATTGAATGCCCGTATCGCCGGGACACGCTGTCTGGTGGAGGCCGGCTGGCTCGACCACAAACAGCAGATCGGTCTTTCCGGGCGCACTGTGGCTCCCAAACTGATCCTCTGCTGCGGTATTTCCGGCTCGGTACAGTTTGCCGCCGGGATGAAGGGGGCGGAAAAGATCATCGCCATCAATACGGATCCCAATGCGGCGATCTTCAACCTTGCCCATATCGGGATCGTGGGGGATCTGTACGAAGTCCTTCCGGAACTGCTGGAAAAAATCGGTAAGAAAGGGTAAGTGCTATGTCGTTCCATCAAATCACCCCGGCAGATGTGGAGGCTCTCCGCAAAGCGGCATCCGAAGTCATCACGCCGGAATCCATTCACGAAGATTTTCACCATGACGAACTTTCCGGGGAACGCCACTGCCCGGAACTCCTGATCCGGGCACATTCCGTGGAAGAAGTTTCCGGAGTCATGAAATACGCTTATGAACACAATATCCCCGTCACCCCCCGCGGGCAGGGGACCGGTCTGGTGGGCGGTGCCGTCTGTCAGGCGGGCGGCATCATGCTGGATGTGACCCCCATGAACCGCATCCTTGAAATCGACGAGGAAAACCTTACCATGACCGTGGAACCCGGCGTTCTCCTGATGGAGATCGCCCCGGCAGTGGAAAAACTGGGGTTGTTTTACCCCCCCGATCCGGGCGAAAAAAGTGCCTCCATCGGCGGCAATATCAACACCAATGCAGGAGGGATGCGGGCGGTGAAATACGGTGTCACCCGGGATTATATCCGGGGCTTGCAGGTCGTCCTGGCGGACGGGCGCATTCTGGAACTGGGCGGGAAAGTGGTCAAAAACAGTTCCGGCTACAATCTCATCCAGCTGATCGCAGGATCGGAAGGCACACTGGGGATCGTAACCAAAGCCATTTTGCGCCTGCTTCCTCTGCCGAAAAAAGCCATCAGCCTTTTGATCCCCTTCCCCAGTCTGGCAATGGCCATCGAAACCGTGCCCAAAATCATCCGTTCCAAAGCTATTCCCACGGCGGTGGAATTTATGGAACGCTCCGTTATTCTGGCGGCAGAGGAATATCTGGGAAGATCCTTTCCGGATAAAAGTGCCGATGCCTATCTGCTTTTGACTTTTGACGGAAATTCCAGGGAAGAGATCGAGTCCGATTACGATTCCGTGGCAAAGATCTGTCTGGAAAACGGAGCCATAGATGTCCTCATCTCCAACACGCCGGAACGCAATGAATCCATCTGGAAGGCGCGCGGCGCATTTCTGGAAGCCATCAAGAGTTCCACCACCGAAATGGATGAGTGCGATGTAGTCGTTCCCCGGAACCGCATTGCGGATTTCATCAAATTCTCCGCCTCGCTGGAAGAGCGTTTCGGCGTGCGTATCCGCAGTTTCGGCCATGCCGGGGACGGCAATCTGCATATTTATGTTCTGCGGGACGATCTGGAGGATGCAGAGTGGCAGAAACGCCTTGCGGAAACCTTTGAAGCATTATACGCCAAAGCCCGTGAATACGGCGGCCAGGTTTCCGGCGAACACGGCATCGGCTATGTAAAACGCCCCTATCTCGTCCACTCCATCGGCGAAGATCAGCTGGAGATCATGGCCGGGATCAAAAAAGCCTTTGACCCCAAAGGCATCCTCAATCCGGAAAAAGTCATCCGGGGATAAAAAGATGATCCCGGGAGCCATGTGCCGCAAAAATCAAAAAGCACATGGCTCACCCCATGCCATGTGCCTCAAACACAAACAAGTTCGTACCGGTTCTGCTACTCTTCCGTACTCCGGAACCGGTAAATGGACTGCATGACTCCCAGAGCAGCCAGCACCGTGATCATAAAAGACCCGCCGTAACTCACCAGCGGCAGCGATAACCCGGTCACAGGCGTGACTCCGATGGACATCCCGGTATTGATAAAAATATGCACAAAAAGCATGGTCGCCACCCCTACGGCAAAATACCTGCCGTAACAACTGTCCGTAGTCAATGCTGTCCGCAGGATGGAATAAAAGAGCATGATATATGCCCCGAACAGCACCATACAGCCGAAGAAGCCGGTTTCCTCGGCGATCACTGCAAAAATAAAGTCATTGTTGGAAACCGATTGCGGAAGAAATCCCAGAAGATTCTGTGTCCCTTTGCCGATCCCTTTCCCGGTAAGCCCGCCGGACCCCACCGCCAGCAATGCCTGATGGCGGTTGTATCCAAACCGGTGAAGATCCCGTTCCGGATCAAAAAAAGTCAAAAGCCGCTCCCGCTGGTAGGGCCGCAAAAAAGGCCTGATCCCGGGATAAGTCAAAGTCACCGCTCCCGTATTCCGGTTGACCTCTCTGTGGGGCCAGAATTCATTCCCCGCCAGCAGAAGGAATACAGCCAGCAGAAGAGTCAGAATCCATGCAAGAAATTTCCTGCGGATCCCGGCGATAAAGACGATCGCCGCACCGATAGGCGGCAGAACCAGTGCGCTCCCCAGATCCGGCTCTTTCATGATCAAAAGAAAGGGCAGTCCAATCAATCCGGCGGCGATCAGAATGGTGATCCATTGAGAGGCCCGTTTCCCCCGGAATGCCATCTCTTCCGGTGCAATGGTGAACATCCGGCTGGAAAAAAGCCCGGCAAGGACAAAAATCAGGGCAAGTTTGGTAAATTCAGAAGGCTGCAGCCGTATATTGATCCCCGGGATACTGAGCCATCGCTGTGCCCCCCAAACCTTTGTCCCCACCAGAAAAACAGCGATCAGAAGCACGATGCAGACCGGATAAAACAATACCGACGGTATCATCAGTTTCCGGAAATCCACCAGTGCCAGAGATACATAAAAACAAAGTCCGATGGTGATCCACTGCAGCTGACGCAGATAATAACCCTCGGACGCCGGAGTCCCGATCTGAACTCCGGTAGAATAGATAAAAATGACCCCGACAGCCAGCAAGACCGCCATGGCGGCGATCTGAATATAATCAAAACTGGTGAAAAACTTCACCAGCTTCGACCCGCCGGATTGAGGCTGCAGCATTCAAGCCTCAAACTTCAAAGGTCTGATCCCGGCGCGGCCCCACGGAGACAATGGCGATTTCGGCATTCACCAGTTCGCCCAGCCGGGCCAGATAACGCTTGGCGTTTTCCGGCAGCTGATCATAACTTGTCACGCCGGAAGTAGAGCACTGCCAGCCGGGCAGGGTTTCGTAAACCGGCTTCACCCGAACCAGATCTTCCGCAGAAGCAGGCAATTCCGCCGTCTGCTTGCCATCCAGTTCATAAGCCACGCAAATCTGCAGTTCCGGCAGATCATCCAGCACATCCAGCTTGGTCACAGCCAGCTTGTTCACGCCGCTGATCATGCAGGAATAACCGGACGCCACAGCATCGAACCAGCCGCAGCGGCGGGGACGGCCCGTAGTGGCACCGTATTCATTCCCCACTTTCCGCAGATTTTCCCCGTTGTCATCAAAGAGTTCCGTGGGGAACGGCCCCTCCCCCACACGGGTGGTGTAAGCCTTCAAAACACCCCACACATCCCGCACCATGCGGGGCGGGATCCCGGCGCCGGAACAGGCCCCGCCGGAAACCGTACTGGAACTGGTAACAAAGGGATAGGTCCCATGGTCAATATCCAGAAGACCGCCCTGCGCCCCTTCGCACAGAACATTTTTCCCCGCCTTCAGCATGGCATCCACAGAGTACACCGTATTCCGGACAAAAGGAGCCAGATAAGCGGCTGCTTCCTTCACCTTTGCCCATTCCGCATCCACATCCAGTTCCGGCTGACCGGCACGGGCAAACAAACGGTTATACTTGGCAGCCTGCGCACGGAAAAGTTTTTCCAACTGTTCCGGACGGGTCAATTCGATCCCGCGGATACCGCAGCGATCCGCCTTGTCCGCATACGCGGGGCCGATCCCCCGGCGGGTGGTACCGATCTTGACAGTGGCACCGTCTTCCCCGATGGCGTCGGCACGCTTGTGATATTCAAAAATCAGCTGAGCACGATCCGAAAGTTCAATGGCGGAAACATCCATTCCCTGGCGGGCAAGATCCTGCATTTCGCTGGTCAACCCCAGCACATCCACCACCACGCCGTTGCCGATCACGCACTTGACGCCGGGGCGGAAAATCCCGGAAGGCACCAGATGCAAAACATACTTCCGGTCACCGATCTCCACGGTGTGCCCGGCATTGTTGCCGCCCTGAAAACGCACCACCATGTCCACATCACGGGTCAGCACGTCAATAAGCTTACCCTTACCTTCGTCCCCCCATTGGGTACCGATCAAAATATCTGCAGGCATAACTACTTCCTCCTGTAAAAAACAAACTTAGACTATACTTTACATGTCATTTCCAAAAAGTCAACCCGCAGACAGAAATTCTCCCTTTTTTGTCTGCGGGAAAAAACAACGGGGAGGGCCTCCCGGCACTCCCCGCGGTCAACTGATTTCAGGGATCAGTTGAGCCGCCCCTCATGCGGGATACCGTCTGCCGCGACTTTTTCCCGGAAATAGGAGGTCCCGTCAGGATTGATCAGGCGGCAGGTAATGAAAATCAGCAAATGCCGCTTGTCTGCATCCGTGTAACGGCTCCGGAAGAAGCGGCCCACCAGCGGCAGATCGCCCAGGATCGGAATCTTGTCATCAATGGTTTTGGAAGTATCATCCACCACGCCGCCGACCACAATGGTCTTACCGTCATTAACAGTCACTTCGGTCGTGATATTCCGTTCTGCAATGATGGGCTTGCGCATGGCTTCCATTGTCCCGTCCATGGAGGTATAGCTCCAGGTGGTCCAGCCGACCTGCGTACGGACCTGCGGCTTCAGCTCCAGCGTGATCTTCCCGGCTTCCTTATTGATTCTCGGCAGAATATCCATGGAAATACCCAACTCAGTGGGCTCCTGGAAACTGGGCATAGGACCGATTTCAGTATAGGTCTGATACGCATTATTGTCGCTGTCTGAATTACCGATTTCCCGTTCCCCGTCATCGTATTCATCCACAAAAGGAACCTTGCGGACCATCTTGATGGTTGCCGGGACCCCCGGCAGTGTAATGATCCGGGGAGATGCCAACGCATCCGATGAACTCAACTGGTTCAGCGCATTCACATTGACAGAATAATCCAACCCGTCAGAACCGCCGGAGTTCCCGCTGAGCATGATCAAACTGCCGCCGCTGCTGGTTTCGCTGGCACGCAGAAGACCGGTACCGGCATCCGAGAAAGACAACCGGTGGGAACTGACCCCATCACGATTATTGACATTCCCCGCATTGTAACTCAAAGAATACTGGAAACCCAGTTCCTTCAGATTGCTCTGCTGCACTTCCATAAACTTGGCAGTCACTTCCACCAGAGGTTCCCGGTCTTCATGCAGTTCCTGCAGAAGAGCCTGCACCGCCGCCAGATTTTCCGCAGTATTGGTCACCACCAGACGGCTCAAGAGAGATACATAAGCCACCTTGGCACCTTGCGGGAAGGGAATATTATGTTCTTTGAAGAAATTCAGCAACGCAGTTTTATCATTGGGATCGACCGCACCGAAAATTGCTTTTTCCACCGGATACAGCGCCGTTTCCATATCGTCCAGAGCCACATTTTCCGGAGCCAGCACCACGGCATGGGAGTCAATACGCATCCGCAGTTTGGCAGTACGGCAAAGCTCACGCAAAGCGGCTTCCAAAGAACGCTTGCGGACATCCATGGTCACCGTGGGCTCATTTGAACCGGCACCGACTTCGCCCTCTTCGGCATCTTCATCATCCTCGTCCATACCGGCATCCCCCATCGCCGGGGCGGGCGCAGGAGCAGGAGCGGGCGCAGGAGCAGGCATAGCCGCATCCATCCCGGGATCTGCAGGCATATCCATGCCGTCTTCCGCCTTGGGCTGCTGAAGAGCCTGCAACGCATTCGGCCGACGCAGGAAAATATTCACGCCACGGCCATGACGGGCATCGGTTCCCTTTTCCGGGTCATAGATCCGGCTGGCTTCCTGCAAAGCACGGACCACCGCCGAAATCGTGCATTTTTCCACCTTGAACTCGGGAAGAATGATACTCTTGATCTTCTTTTCCAATTCAGAAGTATTGTCATCAACTTCCTTTTCCACCGGACCTTCCGTTGCCGCCTCCGCCTCGGAAGCTTCCACAACACCGGGCACGGTCCACCGCCATTCAGTTTCTGTAATGACTTTGCGGTGTTCCGTCCGATAACGGCTTTCCGCAAATTTGCGGTCCCGGATATTGGCGGCTTTCAGATTCTGCAACGCCACCGCATGATAGGGATTGATCATCAACACATTGTTAAACTTCTGGGCAGCCTCGGCATAACGCCCTTCCCGGGCAAGTTCCTGCCCCTGACGGAGCAGAACCCCGATCCGGTAAGCCTGCGCTTCATGCCCCGGCACAAGAGCCTCCGTCCCGGTGGCTTCCCGAACTGCAGCGGCCTTTTTCCGGATCTCCAACTCGGCAATTTTTGCCTTGGCACGGCTTTCGCCTTCCGGATACAGTTTGGCAGCTTCCCGGACAGCCGCCAGAGCCGCATCAAAATCCTTTTCCGCCGCACTCTTGTCTGCCGCCTTGTACGCTTCTTCCGCCAAAAGGGAATAACATTTCCGGATCTGGTCATCACAGACCTTCACCTTCTTTGCAAATTCATCTGACTTGAAACGCTCAAACAACTGTTTGGCTTCAATATAACGGGCGATCGCCTCCTGATATTTATCTTCCAAAAAGAGTTTATTGGCTTCCCGCACCAGATTTTCCGCCTGTCCGGCAGTATGCTGGGCACTCAATAACTGCCGGGACAGAGTCCCGCGCTGACTTGCGGCAAGCTCCGCTCCGACAACCCCGGTGCAGATCCCCAACACCGCCAGCATCAACAATTTTTCCATATTACGCATCTTCGTATCTCCGCACTCGGGTTAACGTCTGAAATCGGGAATGTCCGGCTGCACATTCTGCTCAAACGGCAAACCGTTGTTATTCACCAAACGGGCAGTCACAAAAACCAGCAAGCTGGAATTCGTCTGTTTTTCATACTGGGAAGAGAACAGCCGGCCAATCAGCGGAATATCGCCCAGCACCGGCCAGCGGTCATAAACGGTTTCCATTTTATTATCCACCATACCGCCAAGAACCAGCGTTTCACCGTCCTTGACTTTGACCGTGGTCTTCAAATAGCGTTCCCCGAGGATAGGCATCCAGACCTGGTAAGTATCACCCCAGGTTTCCACAAAATTCTGCATCCCGTCCTCAAAGCTGATATAACCGCCGGCAATTTTCACGGTGTCATCCGTCTGCCCGATGTAGGACACCACCCGGGGTTCCAATTCCAGCGTGATATCCGAGTTATTGGGATCGACCTGCGGACGAACTGTCAGAATAATACCGACATCGGTCCCGCCATCACCCCATTCCGGGACCGGGGCCGTAATAGAGGTGAAATTCCCGTTGGTTTCCAGTTCCGGTTCTTCCCATTCATCAGGGAAGTAATAGGTCCGGGACAACTGGATCTTGGCCTCATTACCGTTATTGGTGACCAATTTCGGTGCAGAAAGGGTTTCCACCCGGGAGTTCTGGCTCACCGCATTGATGGTCAGCGAGAGATCCATATTCACCCCGCTGATCAGATTATTGCCGAAGTTCGGCAGCAACTTCAAATTTTTCACCAGAGCCGGAGCACTGGCAGTATCATCCATCCCGCTCATTGCTGCACTGTTCCGCAAGGGGTTCGTCGTACGGGCAGTCCAGTTATTGTTGGTACTTGTATCGTTCGATCCGACATTGTTCATGCTGAACGCCCAGTCAAAACCCAGTTCCTGCAAATCGTTTTCCGTGATTTCCAGAAGTTTGACTTCCACCAGCACCAACGGCGTTTCCACAGCATCCATCTGCCGGAGAAGTTTGCCCAAACGCTGCAGGTTTTCCGCCGTATTGGTCACCCGGAGACGGCTGTTCCGCTGATCAAAAAAAGCAGATGACCCGGAGCCAAAGGGGATACCCCAACCCTCAAACGCCGCTTTCAACTTTGCAGGAGAAATCGGAGCCTTGCGGGTGCTGCTGCTGGCAAGACCTTCACTGGTAAAGTCCTTTCCTTCACCCAATGCACCCAATGTACCACTGCTGCCTTCGCCGCCGCCTCCGGCATCACCGCCGCCCCCGGCATCACCGCCGGGCGCACCACCGGCATCACCGCCCCC
>JAFTIA010000104.1 GCA_017457105.1 Lentisphaeria bacterium
AGCAATCAGCTTGCGATTTTTTCCGGGGCCTTGCGGTTCTGCGTGCGTTCAGCACGCGGAACCCAGCCTCGCAGAGACCAAGTGCACAGCAAATAAATTGCTATATAGAAAAATCAGTCATTGTTTAGTACACAGCCTTTTTTTTTATTGACTTTTGAGCATAAATGTGCTATTTTTTGAGGAATTTTGTAAATCAGGAATACTTATGCTGACAACTTTGATATTGAAAACATTTGTTCCCGGCTTCGGAAAATCACTGACTCCGGCGGAACGGGTGCGTTGCGGCATCGTGAGCGGGATCACCGGTATCGTCTGCAATGTTCTGCTGGCGGTGTTAAAGGTGATCCTTGCCATTGTTTCCGGCAGTATTGCCGTGGCGGCGGATGCAGTGAACAACCTTTCGGATGCCGGTTCCGGCGTGATCGCTGTTGCCGGGTTCCGGCTTTCCAGCCAGCCGCCGGATGCGGAACACCCCTTCGGGCACGGGCGCACGGAATATGTTGCCGCCTTGATCGTGGCGGTGCTGATCGTGGCTTTGGGCGTGAGTTTTCTGAAAGATTCTGTCATGGCGCTTTTCCGGGAACCGGGCGAAGCCGCCGGGAACGGGGTGATCGTCTTTTTCGGTGCCACCATTCTGGTAAAATGCTGGCTTTTTTTCTTTTACCGGAAAGTGGGAAAGTTGATCCATTCCGAAGTGATCCGTGCCGCCGCTTATGATAGTTTGAGCGACTGCATGAGTACGGGCGTGGTGGTCGTTTCCCTTATCGCCGCCCGGTTTACGGATTTTCCGGTGGACGGTGCCGCCGGGATACTGGTGGCCGGCATGATCCTCTGGGCGGGAAGTCAGGTTTTGCGGGAAGCTGTGAGCAAACTTCTGGGCGAACCTCCGGACAAAGAACTGGTGGAGAAAGTCCGGGAAGTGATCCTGGCAAGTCCCGGCATTGACGGCGTGCATGATATCATGATCCACAATTACGGGGAAAACTCCTATTATGTCACCGCCCATGCGGAAATTTCCTGCGACGGGGACCGCTTTTCGGCTCACGACATTCTTGAAAATGCAGAGATCGCCGCAGCGCAGGCTCTGCCGGTACATCTGCTGCTTCATGCAGACCCCTATCATCAGGATGATCCGGAAGTCATTTTCTGGCGGAGCCGCATGGAAAATGCAGTGTCTGCATTGAATTGCGAGTTCAAACTCTACGATTTCCGGCTGATCAAGGAGGGGGATCGTCTTGACGCACTGTCATTTCATCTGCTGGTGCCCCACTCCTACGGGATGAGTGAGCGGGAAGTCCTTTGTTCGTTGGAAGATGCCATGCAGATCCACCGGCCCGGACTGCGGCTGCAAATCCGCTTTGTACACAGTTTTCTGTAAGAGAAGTCATGGGCTTGAATTCAGTGGATAACATTTGTATATGCCGGCGAAAACCTTGTTTTCAAAAGAATCTGCCAATGTTTTTCTGATTGGCTCTGTACTAAACATAGACTGATATTATGGAGCGCAGACATTCTGGATCGTCAGGCGACGGGTCACGGGACCAGTTTTTCCAGATATTCCGCCCGCCATTTCCGGGCGGATTCCTTTCGGGATTCGTATTTTGCCTGATCCGCAGGAACAGGAGCTTTGCTGATGATGCGCCCGGAATAGGAATCCTGCCGGGTGAGGACGCCCCGGAGAATGTCTTCCTCGGTGATTTGCGCCATCAGGATCTCCCGGCAGGTATTGCGGCCCCGGTCGTAAATCACAAAGATCCTGCCGTCTGCATCCACTGCCGCATCCGGGTAGGAGATACTGCGTTCCGGATTTTCCGCATCATCCAGCAGGAGAGGTTTGGGCCATGTAACGCCGTCATCTTCCGAGAGTTTTGCCACAAGGTTCCGGCGGAAATCGTGGGCTTCATTGTGGATCAGCAGTACTCTTCCGGAGGGCAGACGCCGGAGAAAGAAACGGCTGCCTGCATTGAGGATACCGGTGTATTCGCCATCGCTCCATGTTTCCCCCGCCAAAGTGGCGGATTCTGTTTTTACCAGCCTTTCCGGTTCAGCTGATTGCGCAGCCAGCAGTACATGGCATCTGCCATCTGCCAAGCCCCGGAACTGGTGGTATGCAGGGCATTGATTCCCCGGGCGATAGTGTTTTTTTCCCGGGCGCTGGCGGGACGTTGTCTTACCGGATAACCATGAACCGGGTCGATGCTTTGATAATAGGGCAGCACAATGATTTCCGGATCATTGCGGTCCGCAACAAACTTTTCCACAGCCGCATTGTAGATCCGCTTGTTGCGCAGAAACTGGTAACGGGTCTGCAAACAGCCGTAGTTGGCGCCGTAAGCATCCTGAACCCGGCTGCCGAGCCCGGACTGGCAGATGCCGATCGTAGCGTTGGGCGCGGCTTTCCGCAATTCGTTGATCACTGCTGTCATGGCAGGCAGGATCTGTTCCTGCATTCTGGCATGGATCTGGTCTTCATTGGCAGAAAAAACATCATTGCCGCCAAGGTCGATGATGATGAAATCCGGGGCTTTCCCGCCGTTGATCCGGTCAAACCAGCCCTGAACGTCCACCACGACTTTGCCGTTTCTGACATTGAGCAGAGGGCTTTTCTGCCGGTAATTATCTTTCTGCGCTGCGGTGGAAATGCCGAGATGCTGCATCTGTTCCTTTTCCGCCTGATCCTGAACGCCATTGAATTCATCCCGGGTATATTTCCACTGGGTCAGGAAAGTGCTCCATGCCCAGCCTCCGTAACTGTCACTGGCGGCCAGTCCCGGCTTGAGGGGGAGGCCGCACCGGTGATACGTTCCCACCGGGGTGTAATGGGTGTAACCGGTCTGGTGCATGGTTTCCATCAGAAACTGGGTGTAGCCGCTGCCGCCGGAGGAGGCGGAAAGCAGTGCCAGCGTGATTTTCCGTGCAACTTCACGGGCGGGGGCGGCAACTTTGATCACACATTCCGCCCGGTCGATCACGCCCCGGTCATCCCGGACTTCCACGGTCATAGGGTAGGACTTTCCTGCATCATCTTTTGTCGGCGTCCAGCACCAGCGGTGATTTTGCAGAACACCTTTTTTGCACCGGACGATATAGGCAAAATTTTCCGGCACAATGGCGTTGAAAATATTGGCAAAATAGATATTGCTTTCAATTTCCGGGGCCGCGTAGATCACCGGCGGCAGGGAAAGGCGCAGAGGATCGGCTTCAGCCGCTGCCGGGGCGGCGGCTGATACTGTAAGACAGCCGCAAAGTACTGTCATAACGGAAAAAAAGACTTTACCGGGAAACGTCATTTTCATAAGTTGCTCCATTGATCGTTATTGGCTTTCTTTATGCTTCACTGAACTCATCAGATCGAATGCGGCTCAATGTACCGGACATTGCCCGGCACCAGCTCCTGCGCCCGGGCAAGATCCCCCGCGCCAAAGGTTCATTCCAGACATTGGGCAGTTCCGGCATATTTACATCCTTCCTTGAATACTGATGTGCTGTCGGATGTAATATAGGCAGAATGCGAAAAAAATGCAAGTCTGCAGAAGCGTTTCGTCCGCTGAAAAAAATCACAACACACACAATTTTAAGCGGTGTTGTGATTCATTTGGCTCCGTACTAAACGTAGGCTGATATTATGGAGCGCAGACGATTTTTAATCGCCAGGCGACGGGTCACGGGACCAGTTTTTCCAGATATTCCGCCCGCCATTTTCGGGCGTATTCCCTTCGGGATTCGTATTTTGCCTGATCCGCAGGAACAGGAGCTTTGCTGATGATGCGCCCGGAATAGGAATCCTGCCGGGTGAGGACGCCCCGGAGAATGTCTTCTTCGGTGATTTGTGCCATCAGGATCTCCCGGCAGGTATTGCGGCCCCGGTCGTAGATCACAAAGATCCTGCCGTCAGAGGCGATTGCCGCATCCGGGTAGGAGATACTGCGTTCCGGATTTTCCGCATCATCCAGCAGGAGGGGGCAAGTCCATGTAACGCCGTCATCTTCCGAGAGTTTCGCCACAAGGTTCCGGCGGAAATCGTGGGCTTCATTGTGGATCAGCAGTACCCGCCCGGAAGGCAGGCGGCGTATGAAGAACCGGGACGAGGCATTGAGGATATTGGTGTATTCGCCATCGCTCCATGTTTCCCCCGCCAAAGTGGCGGATTCTGTTTTTACCAGTAAAGTACGGGAATCCCGTGCCAGCATCAGGAGAGAACCGTCTTTCCGTTCCAGGATCATGGATTCATCAAAGTCCGGATGCTGCTTTTTGCCCGCACGGCAGTTGACCCATGTTTTCCCCTGATCTGTACTGCGGGCGTACTGGTAATGGTCATGGCACCAGTTGTAGGCGCAGAGGACCCAATCGCCGTTGGAAAGAACGGTGGGCTGTGTACGCAGAAATCCATTGGTGATATATTGAGGTTTGTTCCAGACAAGAGTCTCCGCATCCGGGTCTTCGCAGACAACAGCCCACAGAGCCAGATGATCGGGGTCTGTCATTTTCCTGCCGCCGCCCATATAACGCTGGGTAATGAACATCCACATGCGTCCGGCGGGATCCAGCCACAGCTGGATATCAATCGCAAGATAATGGCAGGAAAAATCGCTTTCCACCACGGCGACGGGGTTGCTCCATGTCCAGCCGTCATCGTTGCTCTGAATAAGCAGATTGTAATTTTCCGGTTCCGCTTCACCGGTTCCGCCGGAGTACCATCCGGCAAAAAGCCGACCTCCCGGCGTTCGCAGAATGGTGGGACAGCCCTGCCAGAGACGGTGGCGGAGTTGAAATTTTTCTCCGGGCGCAGTATTGACAATGATGGGAGTCATAGAAAAAACCTTTCTTCTTTCATTTTCCCATGAATATATCCTTATTTCTGATGATTTGCAAACAAAAAAAGCGGAGCATGCACTCCGCTTTGCCGGCTGGGTTCTTACATCGTTCCCCTGATCAGCCAGAGAAGATACACGCTGTAAATTCCCAGCAGGAACCAGCCTTCCCGGCGGTTGATGGAAAACCCGGTTCTCATGATCGGGATCAGGATCACCGAGAGAAAAAGCATGACTCCCATATCCGTCATGCTGATCCCCGGCGCATGGATCGGCACAAGAAGCGGAGCCACCCCGAGGATGCAGAGAATGTTGAAGATATTGCTGCCCACCACATTGCCGATGGCGATATCCGCTTCCCCTTTCCGGGCGGCGACTACCGAAGTTGCCAGTTCCGGAAGGCTTGTCCCCACTGCTACAATAGTGAGTCCGATAATGGCTTCCGGGACTTTGCACAGATGTGCCGCATACACGGCCGCCTTGACAAGGAATTTCCCGCCGCCCACCAGTGCTGCCAACCCGCCTGTGACCATGATCACCGCCAGCCAGACCGCAATTTCTTTGGTCTGCATGGATTCCTCTTCTTCCGCACCGTTTTTGCGGCCGAAATACAAACTTAACAGCGTGTAGGTGATGATCCCTGCAAAAAAGATCGCCCCCTGCCACCGGGTGATCCCGCCCGACATGGCGTGAAACAGCAGCAGTACAATGCTGGCAATCACCAGAAGCGGCGCATCCGCTTTAAAAAGTTTTTTGTTGACTTTCAAAGGGGAAATCACCGCACAAAGCCCCAGGATCAGGGCGATATTGCAGATATTGCTGCCGACCACGTTGCCGATACTGACATCGCCGTGACCGGACAATGCGGCATCTGCGCTTACCACCAGTTCCGGGGCGGATGTCCCGAACGCCACCAGAGTAAGCCCGATGACCAGCGGCGGCACTTTGCATTTCTTCGCAATGGCGACCCCGCCGGTGACCAGCCATTCCGCTCCGTAATAAAGCAGGCCGATCCCGAGGATACCCATGCAGATATTGACCAGAATTTCCATGGATCTATTCCGTTTTTATGGATTAAAAAAAGGCTTTATTCACCGCCCAGACTGCGGCAATAAAGATGATGACCAGAGAATAGCAGACAATATGCTCCCAATGTTTTTTGAAAAATTCTTTCATTTTTTAACCTTTTTCTGTGTAAATAATACATTTGCGCCACTCCCCCCCCCCGCAGGAATGGGGAACAGGGGATCTTCTGCAACCTTTGCGTGCAGAACAATGGATTTTTACGCAGAAAAAGGTGCCGCCCTTGCCGGAACTGCGGTTTTGAGAAAGAATAAAAGCAGATTTTGCTCTGAAAGCGGGTTCAGGTGTATTTTATTCCAGCTGCAGGGGAGAACCAGAGCCGTCCGCTGGCAGGGAGTGCAAATTTTGAGAGTGAAATGGGTTTGATTCCGCGCAGATCCCCGGTAGATCCTTTGCAGAAAACCGGAGGAATTGCCCCGGAGCCGGGTGCCGGAACTGCCGCAGTCAAAGTCTTTAGAGCAGTTCAAAGTGGATTGGAAGATGTCCGTTTGTCTGGAATCATTTTCCGCCGGAACCGTTACTGCCGCCGTCAGGAAAAAGCCCGCCAGGAGGAGGAGCGCAGAAAAAAAAAGTCCCGCCCGTCCGGAAAGACCGGCATCCCGCACTTTGCTGATCCACGAAAGAATTTTCACCCTGTACTCCAATGAAAAGGATTTCCAACTTTAAGTCAATATATCACAGAACCCGCATTTTGTCAACGCCCCCGGTATCGGATCGGGATAAGATGACAAAAAATCGTCCGAAATGGAATGGGATCCCAAATCGGACGGAAATGTTTTTTCACTCCCGCCTGATTTACAGGCGGGGCGGGCGTTCAGTTCAGCGGTTATTGATGTAACGCTGGATCTCGCCGATATTGACGGAGGTGCTGACCGAACCATCCGCATGCTGGATCACCAGCGTGGGGACCTGACGGATATCGCCGGCCATTTCCGTAATGGCGCGGGCAGCTTCCTGATCCTGATCCGCCACCAGTACGGCGTATTCCAGACCGGCCTTGTCAAGGAAGTTCTTTGCCATACGGCAGTTGCCGCAGGTGGAGGTGGTGACAAGCGTCAATTTATCCGTACCTGCTGCGTGATCATGCCCGCAGCTGCAGCTTTCGGCAGCACTGGGGGCTGCGGGGGCAAATTCCCGTTTCAGAGCGGAGGCGGCATTGTAAACCTTCCGTTCCTTGTATTCCTGGGTCTTCCCTGCGTTCCAGTTCTGGACGGGCCGGTAGTAGCCTGTGATACGGCTGTAAACTTCCGTGCGGTTGCCGCAGTCCGGACAGGTGAACTGTTCGCCGGCAATGTACCCGTGATCCCGGCACACAGAATAGGTGGGGCTCAGGGTGTAATACGGCAGTTTGTAATTTTCTGCGATCTTCCGGACCAGATTGGCAGCGGACTTCCAGTCCGGCATCTTTTCCCCGAGGAAGCCGTGGAAAACGGTGCCGGAGGTGTAAAGGGTCTGCAGTTTGTCCTGAATATCCAGTGCGGAGAAGATGTCATCGCTGTACCACACCGGCAGATGGGAACTGTTGGTGTAATACGGGGTTTCATCCCCGGCAGTGATGATTTTGTCAAACCGCTTCTTGTCATGCATGGCAAGCCGGTAACTGGTGGATTCAGCCGGAGTGGCTTCCAGATTGTAGAGGTCGCCATACTGTTCCTGATAATCGGAAAGGCGTTCCCGCATGTGATTGAGCACTTCCTGGGTAAATTCCTGGGCCTCTTCGCTGGAGAGGTCTTTGCCCACCCATTTGGCGTTCAGACAGGCTTCATTCATCCCCAGAAGACCGATGGTGGAGAAGTGGTTGTTGAAGGTCCCCAGATACCGCTTGGTGTAGGGATACAAACCTTCATCCAGCAGTTTGGAGATCACGCCGCGCTTGATTTTCAAACTCCGGGCGGAAATATCCATCATCAGATCCAGCCGGGCATAGAAGTCTTCCTTGTTTTCCGCAAGGTAGGCGATGCGGGGCATGTTGATGGTCACCACGCCGATGGACCCGGTGCTTTCGCCGCTGCCGAAGTAGCCGCCGGACTTTTTCCGCAGTTCCCGCAGATCCAGCCGCAGACGGCAGCACATGGAGCGGATATCGCTGGGTTCCATGTCGCTGTTGACATAGTTGGAGAAGTACGGCGTACCGTATTTGGCGGTCATTTCAAAGAGCAGCTTGTTGTTTTCGCTGTCGCTCCAGTCAAAATCCCGGGTGATGGAGTAGGTGGGGATGGGGTACTGGAAGCCGCGGCCGTTGGCATCACCTTCGATCATGGTTTCGATGAAGGCACGGTTGACCATGTCCATTTCCTTCTGGCAGTCTTTGTACTTGAAATCCATCTCCTTGCCGCCGACGATGCAGGGCTGTTCAGCAAGGTCGGCGGGAACCGTCCAGTCCAGCGTGATGTTGCTGAAGGGGGCCTGTGTCCCCCAGCGGCTCGGGGTATTCACGCCGAAAATGAAGGATTCGATGCACTTTTTCACCTGCCCGTAGTCCAGTTTATCCACACGGACGAAGGGGGCAAGATAGGTATCAAAAGAGCTGAACGCCTGTGCGCCCGCCCATTCGTTCTGCATGATGCCGAGGAAGTTCACCATCTGGTTGCACAGCGTGGCAAGGTGGGAAGCCGGTGCAGAAGTGATCTTGCCGGGGACGCCGCCCAACCCTTCCTTGATGAGCTGGCGCAGGGACCAGCCGGCACAGTAGCCGGTCAGCATGGAAAGGTCGTGCAAATGGATATCCGCATTGCGGTGGGCGTTGGCGATCTGGTCGTCATAAATTTCGGAAAGCCAGTAATTTGCAGTAATGGCACCGCTGTTGGAAAGGATCAAACCGCCCACAGAGTAGGTCACGGTGGAGTTTTCCTTTACACGCCAGTCGTTGATTTTGACATAATCGTCCACAGTCTTTTTGAAGTCCAGGATGGTGGACTGGGCATCACGCAATTTTGCCCGCTGACGGCGGTAAAGGATATAGGCTTTGGCAACATCGCTGTAACCGGCCTGCACCAGCACGGATTCCACGGAGTCCTGAATATCTTCCACCTGGATCAGGCCTTCCTTGATCTTCGGCTCAAAATCCGCCGTGACCTTGAGGGCGATAAAGTCGATAATGGAGGGATTGTACTGTTTCTCCTGCGCCTCAAAAGCCATTTTGATCGCATCGGAGATCTTCTTCAGATCAAACTCCACATTTTTCCCGTTGCGCTTCTGAACCTGATACATTTTCCCCGCTTCCTTCCTTTCCTGATTCTGATTTTGTGTTGTTTCTATCTTAAAAATTCTGTAAACTTTCTTTACTTGCCCCGGATGACCGCTCCGGGGATAAATACCTGCACCGCAGCAAGACACTCCTGCATCTGTGCGGCGGATACAGGATACCCCGCATCCGGCTTCAGCACCTCTCCGGAATCCAGAAAGGGCTGCAGAAAATACCGCTCCACCCCGCCGAGCCACCGGCCGATGGCGGTAAAATCCGCCGCTTCATGGAGATTGCCCGTGACCGTGGTCCGGAATTCAAAGGGGATCCGGCAATTCCGCAGGATCTCCACACTTTTCTCCACCTGTTCCAACGCTTCACAACCGGCTGTGGCCGCATATTTGGCAGGGGCATTTTTGATGTCCATTGCCACATAATCCAGCAATCCAGCATCCAGCAAGGCGCGCAATTTTTCCGGGAAAGATCCATTGGTATCCAGCTTCACCTGAAACCCCAGTTCCCGCACCTTTGCAATGAAATCCGGCAACCCGGCATGGATCAGCGGTTCACCGCCTGTGATGCAAACGCCGTCAAGCAGACCGGATCGCTTCTTCAGAAACTGCAAAATCTCCTCTTCCGGCATCATGCCGGAGGGGGTTGCCCCCCCGTGAACCAGCTCCGGATTGTGGCAGAAGGGACAGCGGAAATTGCACCCGCCTGTAAACACCGTACATGCCACCTTGCCGGGATAGTCCAACAGGGTCATTTTCTGTAAGCCGAATTCCATTTTATCTCTCCATAAAACAGGAACGCATCCATCGTCCGCAAAAGACAAGGACACAATATATAGTGTCTATTGATTTTGTCAACCACAATATTTGTATTTTTTTGAAATTTTTAAAAATTGAGGCGGGGAGCATTTTTTTGTGCCGTCACGGTATTTTTTTATCATCCGAAATAATGGAAAAATGGTGGGGGAAGTGCGGAAAAAACACTTGAAAAATACCGGGAAATGTGGTATTATTTTATTATGTATATAAAAGGATCGAAAGACAGGAGCGCAACGGTGAAAAAATATGTGTTGATGTTGGCGGCGGCCATGCTGGGGCTGGGGCTTGCGGCGGAACCTCTGGAAGTGGCTTCTTTTGCCATGGAAAACAAGGGAAAAGTCACTTCTCCCTCTGCCGGAGTGTACCGGATGGATGGGGTGAGTATTCAGAATCCTCCGGGGAAATCGGCGCAATATTGCCGGTTTGTTCTCACCTTCAAGGAGCCGGTGGATCTGCGGCATCAGACATTGAGTTTCAAGGCCTCCACTGAAACACCGGAAAAGATCGTGGCCTTTTATGTCCGTGCCTACGGAAGCAATCCCAAAAAACCGGATGCCAGTTTCAACAATTATACCCCTCTTTTTCAGCGGACCCCCGGAGCGATCCAGTTCCGCCTCCGGGAAAAAAAGAGTTATGCGCCGTTTTTCTGGGAACAGGCAGTCGTTACCGGCAAGGCGGCGGACGGGGTGACCAAATTACAGTTTCTGGTGGGGACCCGTACGGCAAACAGCAATATCCAGTTGACCGTTTCCGACCTTCAGATTTCGGGAAGGCCTGCCGGTGATGCAGTGGAGATCGCCTCCATTCAGCCGGAACGGAATGTGAAAGTAACAGAGGTGACTCCCGGGACGTATCAGATGAAAGCCATGAGCGGTGTGAATCCTCCGGGGAGATCGTCGCAATATTGCCGGTTCGTTCTCACACTCAAGGAGCCTGTGGATCTGCGGAACGCCCAGTTGCGGATGAAGGTTTCCAGCCGGACCGGGGAGAAAATCACGGCTTTCTACATCCGTGCATACGGCAGTGATCCCAAAAAGCCGGATGCCAGTTTCTATAAATACGCCGCTCTTTTCAAGAATCAGAAGGCACCGCTGCCGCTCCGTCTGCAGGAAGGCAAAAGCGGTGTGTTGGCGTGGGAGGCCAATACTGTCACAGGGGTTCCGGCGGACAAAATCACCCGGCTGCAGTTTCTGGTGGGGACCCGTACCGAAAACAGTCCCATTGAACTGACGGTTTCCGATATGACACTGGTGGGCGGTGCATTGCCTCACCGTGCCGATGCCGCTCTTGCTGTTCCGGAATTTTTCAATCCGGAACGGGTGAGCGTAACCAACGGAAAAGTGGATTTAAAAAAAAAGAGTTGCTTATAACTACCCCGGGGAACAATCGGGTCATCTTTGAAGTTGAACTGCCGTTTACGGTGGATATGACCGGCAAACAGTTTGCTTTTACCCTCAAAACGGCAGATGTTACAGTTATCCGGGATATCCGGACACTGTTTTTTCAGGAGGGGGATGCCAAACCGGCATGGCTTCACTGCGCCTGGGGGGCTCCGCTGGAAGTGACTCCCGGCGGGCGTTTTGTGGTCTATGAGGCCAGTGCCGGAGCCACGCTGAAAAGTGAATACCGGGAAATTTCCCGAAAACCTGCCAAAAAAGTCAACCGTTTTCAGCTGCAGCTGGCGGTGGCTTTGCCGGAAAAAAGTCCGGTAAAAATCGAATTGTCGGATATCCGCATTGAGCCGCAAGCCCCCACCGGGCTTGCCGCCACAGACAACTGGAGCCCGGTTCCGGTCTATGCCAAAACGCCCGCCAGAGTACAGCACCCGGTGGGCCCCATCCGGGAGGATGCCATTGCCCGCGCCCGGGAAAATGTTAAAAATCACGCCTGGGCAGTCAAACAGATGGAAAACTTCCGTTCCATCGGAAAACATTGGCTGAACATGAAAAAAGAGGACATTCCCCGCTGGATCCCCGAAGAAGATGCCTTTTTCAAATGTGTCTGCCCCAACTGCCGTACCGCTACGGAATTTGCCTGGGCCGGCAGTAAAGCGATTTCGCCGGACGGCAATACCCTTATTTGCCAGAAGTGCAAAATGACTTTCCCCAACGAAAAGTATCCGGAAAATCACACCTATACCATTGAAAGACCGGATGGAAGTTTGAAAACGATCCGCTGTTATCTCGGTCCGGACCAGATCACCGGCGGGGAAAATATGGGGCCCCGGCATCATATTACAGGCGCCCTCAATTATGTAAAGATCCGGCACCTTGCCGCCATCCGTCATGTAGCACTGCTTTACGCGCTGGACCCGAAAAAGGAATATGCCGAACGGGTGCGGGATGTTCTTTTGCGTGCCGCCGAAGTGTATCCCGGGTATTCGGTGAAATTCCGTTCCACCGTGTATAAAAATCCCCGGGAGGGTCATTACATGGCAGGGAAATTCCATTCCTGGAAATTTTCCGACAGCGGGATCATATCCAGTCTGATGCTCGCCTATACCCTGACCGTGAACAGCGGTGTTTATTCCGATGCGGACAAGGTCGCCATCGAAAACGGTCTTGCCAGGGAATTTCTCTGGCTCATGACCGCGTATCCCCCCTCTGCGGATTATTGCAGCAACGCCGTCCCCGCCCATTATAACGCCGCAGCCATCTGTGCAGCGGTGCTGGGCGACCACGATGCCATGCAGTGGGTACTGCAAAGTCTGCCTGATTTTCTGAAAACCTATTACCGGCGGGACGGCTTCTGGCACGAAGCCACCCCCAGTTATGCCAATATGGCCAACGGGCCTCTCAATTATCTTGCCGCCACACTGCACGGTTATTCGGATGCGGCGGATTATCGGGGAAAAGACCGGTATGACAATATCGACATCATAGCCCTGCTTCCCCAGTTGGGGCAGGTATTGAACTGCATGGCTGTGGGGGTGCTGCCCACCGGATGTCTGCCTGCGGTGAATGACAGTGCTTATCAGGCACGGCAGAATGTGATGCCGCTGGACCAGATCGCACTCCTGCGCCCCACGGAAAGCAATAAACGCCTTGCGGCGTACTTTGCCAGGCGTTATCCTGTACCGTGGGAACGGGACTCCCTCTTTTCCCGGGCGGCGGATGCAGACCCCAACGAGCCCCGGCCGGAGATCCTGAACCGGAGCCGGATCCTGCCCGGCGGCGGCTGGGCGATCCTGCGGCGGCCGGAAAGTGCGGAAAAGAGTGCCACGGTATTGACATATCCATTCTTTTCCAGTTCTCACAGTCACCACAGCACGCTGGGGTTCATCGTCTGCGAAAATGGGGAGGAAGTCATCAGCGACCTGGGGTATCAGAGCTGCTGGCACCCGGAATACAAGTGGATCCTGTCTCCGCTGGCGCATAATCTTGTAGTGGTGGACGGCTTTCCCCAGCAGTCCGGGAAATACGCTGAAATCGAACTTTTTGCCGGACACACGGATATTCTGGCGGTGCGTGCCGCCGGATACCGGACTGCGGCTCCCGGCGTGACCCGTCATGCCCGGACACTGCTGGATCTTCCGCTGCCCGGGGCCCGGAAATATCTGGTGGATCTCTTTGAAGTCCGGGGCGGAAAACGCCACACCTATGTTTTCCATGCAGACGGCCCCGGATTTTCCGCCGGAGAACTGGCTTTGAAGCCGGACAAGGCTTCCCGGATCGGCGGTCCGGTGCTGGGAACAACTTTTATGACCAATGTCCGCTCGGCAGATCTGGCAAAAGGGATCCACCGTTTTGAGTGGACTTATGACAGTAAAAATGTGACTGCAAGCCACATTGCCCTTGCCAAAAACGGCTTGCTGGTGCTGGGCGAAGGGCCCGGCGCACGGGCTCATTCTCTGGAAAAGAAGCCGCTTCATGTGATCACCGTGGAACAGGCAGGTCCGGAAAACCTTTTTGCAGCAGTGATCGAAACCTCCGCCCCCGGCAAAGCTGCGGTGCAGCGTGTTCAGCGGGAAGAACTTCCTGACGGGACAAAACTGACCGTCAAACACCTGTTCGGCCGGGATGAAATCACCTTTTACCGGAATACGGACATGGTGGTGATGCGTTATACCGCAGAAGAGCAGCTTGCTTCCGTCTGGATCTCCGGCGATCGTGAAGCCGCCGGGGTCAAGGGTTATCCGGAATACCGCGGGAAGATTTTGAAGGTGGAAAAAGACGGCCGCACCCTTGTGACAGATTTGAAGGCTCTGCCTGAAGGATATGACCTTTCCGGCAAGATCCTTTCCATAGATGGTTTGGGGGACGGGGCCTACCGTATCGATTCTGTCCAAATGGCCAACGTTGGAGCGGTGATCAAACTTGATCCGGAGGAGATCCCCCGGGAGGTGAAAGCCGGAAAAACATTCCGTTTCCGCCCGGTGGTGGAAAAGATTTTCCTCCCCCGGCAGTGATCAGTGTTTTTTTTCGGGACGGATGAAAATATCGTTTGCCACGGTGTCAATACTCCGGAAAGAGTTTTGCCGTGGCAGATTGGTCCGGCATCCGGGAGCCGTTTGGAAATATTCCATTCCCAATTCATTGCATCCCGGATCCGGTGCTGTGCCGTGAGCCGGGAAGAGGATGGGCATATTGTTTTCCGCTTCTACTGCCCGGTCCAGATAGAGAAGATTTTTTTCCGGTTCCACCCGGATGATCCGGGCCGGAAGACGGGAATCGCCGATCCAGATGGTGTCCGGTATTTGCAGGCGGGTGAGCCCCTGCGGGATAAAAAATCCGGCATTGTTGACCGGGAGAACATTGCTTCCTGAAACGTTCCCGCGCACATGAGTAATGGCTTTCCCTGTATCCACTGCGGAATGAGTCAAATTCAGACGGAGAGTATGGAGCCCCCACCGTAAATTCTTTTTATTGGTGAGAAACAGATCGTTAACACTGTTCTCCGGCATCTTTTGGGGGCGTTTCCCGAAAATGGTATTATGAGTTGAGCGGGCTTGGATGATCTCCGGCTTTGCCGGAAAGCCGCCGGAAAAAAGAATGTTTCTCCGGAAAAGGACAAAGGGAGATTTCCAGAGGGAGGAATGAGGATGGGCTTTTGTCCAACTGCATTGATGCAGAAAAAGTTCTACCGGCCCGGACTGGAGTTCCGGCCCGGATGTACCGTTTTCAAACAGACAGAGATGAAAGGTGTTTCCGCTTCCCTTTCCGGAAAAGACAATGCTGTGATCTTTGCCGGAAAAGGTGCAATTTTTCCACAGAAGATCACTGCAGTTCCGTATTTGCCACCGGCTGGTATTTTTTCCGGAATTGCTCAACTGGCAATGGAGAAAAATGGCGGTATGGATGTCGTCCATTTCTCCCGGGGCGCACATATCCATATACCGGAAAACAAGCCGTTCCGAATCCCGGCAGACCATCCCGGTGCCTCCATCTTCGCCGGAAAGGCGCAAGCCGGAAATTTCGGCAAACCACACCTGATCCATCCGTATCGCCGGGGCTCCGGCGGGAGGGCGCAAAATGACTTTGCCGGGATGGACGGCAAAAATATACACCGGCTGCTGCCCCCGGGAGGAGGGGGCAAAAGGGATACGCAAAGAAAGCGTCTCCGTGTAAGTGCCATCTAAAATGGCCAACTGGTCGCCGGGCTTCAATCTGCTCCCGGCTTTTGCCAGTGATTTCCACGGTTTCTGCAGTGTACCGGGGTTGCGGTCATTGCCTTCCGGGGAAAGAAAATACTGTTTCCCCCAGAGCGGCAATGCCAGAATGACGATCAGGAGCGCCAGAATTCCCCGATACCGGATCATATTAAATTACTTCTCCGGCAGGATGGAGAAATCGTCGATCCAATAGCAATCCCCGATTTTTCCATTGGCTCCCGGCGTCCAGAATTGCAGACGGGAGAGCATCTTTACATGGGGGAATTTTTCCCGGATGGCACGGACATCCAGCGTAAGAGTGTGCCACTGTCCATCGTCGATCAGTTTGATTTTGTTGAGATTGATCAAGGTCGATCCGTAAACATTTCTGGGGTCAAAGTTCCCGGTGCCGCCCAAAGCCACTTCCGCCGGAATGGAGGAGGCGGCAGTTTTGCTCGTTTCGTGGAGAGAAATGCCCACCGGGGTTCCTTTGGGGATACGGTAACTGAACTTGACATACGGGAAACGGTCAATGAACCACCGTGCCGGACAAATATGGGTGGAAAGAACGGAACCGGCATATTTTTTACCGTAAGCGTTCTTTTCGGCGACGACTTTGAAACAGCCTTTGCTGTTGTTGGCACCGCCAGTTTTGTCCACAAAAGCACGGCTGTTGATGCGGCGGGTCCATTTCCAGAGATAGAACCAGTTTTCCTGATCTTCCGGTTCAAAATTGCAGGTCACCACCGGCGTGACTGCCGTATCCATCTTTTCCTGCCGGACGGCTTTCGGGTCAAAGACCGGGCCGGTCTGCAACCCTGTCTGGTACGCCCCCAGATCCGGGGCTTTCCCGGCATAAGCAAGGTTGACAGAATCGCCTTTCTTGAAGGAAATGGGGCGGTCCAGCGTCAGGACATTCTGTTCCGTATCGTTCAGGATCACCCGGGCTTCGGTTTTGTCGGGGCCCACATAGATCAGGTCGCCCTTTTCGCCGGGGATGCCGTATCCGTCATAAAAATAACGGGAGTCTTTGACGGAAAGGTAAATGGACTTTGCCTGACTTTCCACTGTTTCGGTGAGGTTGGCGGCCTTTTCCCGGGCGGGACTGTCGGGGCGCAGACGGTAATCGTCTGCATCCGCATTCACAAAACCGGGGTCGGCATCAAAGTTGCCGGCATACTGTTTGGGCATGGCGGCATTGGCTTCTTCCGCAGTGAACATTCTGGCAGGTCCGGGCCAGGAGGGGATCTTGACCGTCGTATCCCCGGCTTTCCGGCCGCGGAGAAGATTGTTCAGGAACATATTGTCCGGAGCGATGTTGCTGTGGATCTGCAAAGCGGTACCGTCGGCAGGATTGTTGTCCACCATGATATTGTTTTTGACAACATTGTTTTCCACCATGAATGTGCCATCTTTTTTCCCCATATCCACCATCTGCCAGCCGCAGTCCTGATTCATGTACCAGGTATTGAAATAAAGGCGGCTGCGCTTCATGCCGAAGGGAGGCATGTCTTGATACCGGTAGGCATTGATGACCAGCGGGCAGAAGCCGTTCCGCATAATAAGGTTGTAGCGGAAGATACCGTCGATGGTAAAAAGTTTTGCACGGCCGTCAAAAGAGCCGGAGCCTTCAAAGGCGTTGGTGATCACGCACCGCTCCATCAGAACGCCTTTAGGGGAGAAAAATTCAAAATTCCGGCACCAGCGGCCGTCAAAAACGCTGTTGCGGACCACATTCTTGCGGCAGTCGAACCACAATCCGAAGGGTCGGTGCCCCACGCGGCTGATGTAAAGACCGTCGAAGACGTTGTGGGAAATATTGTAGTTGTTCCACATATCGCTGGAAACAAGACCGTCACGGCCGTCGTAGTTGCAGCGGAAGGCCTTGACATTTTCAAAACGGCAGTAGTGCATGTTCTGACAGCGGATGGGGTCATAGATGGTGCTGTGCTCCATGTGGAGGTTGCGGAAAATGGCGTGGGACACATTTTCCACCCGCATCCAGCGGGTCCCCGGTTTGACATCGTAGCGGAACCCGTCCAGAATGACATGCTGGACATCTTTTACCAGTGCCGCATATTCACTGCGGGGGCCGCCGGTCAGAACGGCTTTCCCCGCTTCACTTGCCCGGTAGGTGATGGGTGCATTTTTTGCGCCGGACCGGGGCGGGATCAGATTGCCGGAGTAACGGCCGGGGAGGAAGGTGAGAGTATCCCCCGGAAGCAGTTTGGCAGAGGCAAATTCCATGGTTTTCCAAGGGGCTTTTTTGGTACCGGGGTTGCTGTCTTTTCCGTCCGGGGCGATGAAATATTCCGCAGACACGGCTGCAGAACCGATCATTGCTGTCACCAGAAGAGTCATCCATTTTTTCATTTTTTCTCCTTAATAATAGAGGTTAGATTCAAAATCCGAGTTCGCGGAATGTTTTTACCAGCCGGTTGATGGTGTAACCGCCCAGAGGCGCGAGCAGTTCGCCAGCCCAGTTGATGCCGTAGTGATAGAGGGAGACTTCCGTCTGCATTTCCAGCATCCGCGGGCAGTTTTTCAGTTTGGGCAGCAAATCTTCCCAGCCAATATTTCCGTCTCCCGGCATGGCGTGGAGGTCGCCGTAACCATCGTTATCATGAATATGGGTGGTGACGATGTGGGGAGAAAGTTTTTCAAAAGCATCATTTTCCGGGAGAATGCCTGTTTCGTACCAACTGTTATACATATACGCCCGGTAACGGTCCGGGCGTTTTCCGGGGTGCATGGTCATAATATTAGCGTGACCGGTATCATAGCAGACCCCTACGGCGGGATTGCCGATATAGGGCGTCACCAGCGCCAGCACTTCCCGGGCGGCATTGGTGGGTTCAAAACTGTTTTCCACGGCAATGGTGATTCCGATTTTTTCTGCGGCAGGAACCAGTTTTTCAAGGGTTTCCGCCGCAAGAACCCGGGATTCCTGCAGGGAGGAAAGCCCGACAATGTAGTGATATGCCCCGATATGGATCGTGTAGGTCTGGCAGCCGAATTCAGAAGCGATTTCCATGGCGCGGATATGTTCTTTAACCATTTCCGGGCGGCGCACCGGATTGATGATATTCATATCATATTCAGGCCCGAAGGGGGCGTGCATACTTAAAAACTGTACCCCGAAACTGCGTTCCAGCCGGTGCAGATAGTCGATCCACGACGGGTCGCTCAGGCAATTTTTGATCAACCCGTTGCCGAATACAAAACGGTGAATGCCCAGGTCAAGACTTTCCCGGAGCAGATAGGGGATCTGTTCCCGGTTAAAATATACCCACGGAATGTAGTAGATCAAATCATGTTTCATTTTATCATCTCCGGAATTATAATGAAAATATACCTTGCTGCAGTGATTTTTCAACTGTTCAGAAGCCTAAATTGCGGAAGGTTTCCACCAGTCGCCTGATGGAGTATCCGCCATGGGGCGCACACAGTTCTCCAGCCCAGTTGATTCCACTCAAATAATTGACTTCCGTCTGGATCTCCTCCAAACGGGGACATTTTTTCAGTTTTGCCACAGTTTCCTGCCAGTCCACATCCCCATCTCCGGGCATGGCGTGGAGATCGCCATAGCCGTCATTGTCATGGAGATGTGCGGTCACGATATGGGGCATCAGAATATCCAGCGCATCATTTTCCGGGATGATGCCTGTTTCGTACCACTCGTTATGGAGATAGGAACGGTAACGGTCCAGTCGCTTCCCGGGGTACATCCGCATGATGTTGGCGTGCCCCACATCAAAACACACGCCCACATAGGGTTCTCCGGCGTAGGGTTCTACATAACGGAGGACTTCCCGGGCAGAGTTGGGCGGTTCAAAATTGTTTTCCACCGCCAGGATCACTTTATATTTTTGTGCGGCGGGAACCAGTTTTTCCATAGTGTCATGGGCATATTTCCGCAGTTCCGGCAGTTTGGCGTGCTGGTGGACATAGTGATACGCTCCGATATGGATCGTATATGTTTTGCAACCCAGTTCTGAAGCGATCTCCATGGCGCGGATATGATCGGCGATCATGGCCGGGCGGCGGGTTTCATCCATGGTATTCAGGTCATAGCCCGGGCCGCAGGGGGCGTGCATATTGGCAAAAGTAATGGGGAATTCCCGCTGCCAGCGTTGGAGATCGTCCAATCTGTGCTCATTTTTCAGGCACTCTTCAATAAGGTAACAACTTACCACAAAACGGTTTTCCCCCCAGTCCAGAAATTCCCGCAATAACCGGGGGATCATCTCATCTGTAATGCCGTATCCCGGGAAATAATAGCTCAACTGCTGTGCCATAAAAAAGATTCCTTACTGTAAAATCATGACAAGGAGGAATATAGCCCGGGAAATCGTATTTTTCAATCTTTTTTCAGCGGAAAAGGAGACATTGTCCGGCAAGATGTTGAGCAATGAAGTTCCCGGAAAGTTTTTCGCCGGGAAGCTGCAGGAGTTTCACCCAGTCGTCCTCCCGGGAAAGGGTGATCATGGCGGCACGGCGTACCCATTGGGCAAAGAGGGAATCGGGAGGAAGGCTGCAGGCGTTGGCTGTCAGAAAGAAATCGCAGTCAATATCCAGAATAAAGGGGTCAGACACCTGTATTTCCGGCAGAAGCTCAAGGGCGTGATCGGCCGTATGCCGGATGATTTCCGGAGATTGCAGAACCGTTTCCGGTGTCATTTCCGGCGAAAGCGGATGGACCTGCATGGCGGGGTGTCCGTATTCCCCAACCTGCGGAGAAATGGCAATGATGTCCGCCCGGGAAATGAGCCCGGTACGCAGTGCCCAGTCAAAATGTTCATCGTGATGCAGGGTTTGGATGGCATTTCTCAAAAGCTCTGCCTCCTGCCACGCTCCGGCGGGAATGGCAAGCCCCCGACTGGCGGCAGAAAGGGTATCCGTATGAAAATCCAGCGAAATCACCTGCGGCGGAGTCGGGAGCATCCGGCGCAATTCCGCCCACGGCAGTAAAACATGATGATGGAGC
Source organism: Lentisphaeria bacterium (assembly GCA_017457105.1). GTDB lineage: Bacteria > Verrucomicrobiota > Lentisphaeria > Victivallales > Victivallaceae > UBA1776. The sequence continues at coordinate 20,486 of JAFTIA010000104.1, forward strand.
GAAACAGTGACCGGATCAGTAAAAAAAGGATTTTCCATGGAGATTTACCGGAAAAAAGACAAAAAAAATGGTACACCCGCAGGGACTCGAACCCAGGACCCGATGATTAAGAGTCATCTGCTCTACCGACTGAGCTACGGGTGCATATTCAATGAGAATGAATATACACCTTTTTTGACAAATTGCAAGCTGGAATTTGAAAAAACTTGCAAAAAAATCCTTTTGTGGTATCTTTCCTGTTAAAAAATCGGAGGTTGCGGATGTTTATTGATCCCAATGATTTTTCAGGCAGTGATTCGGAGCGGCTCAATCAGGCTGTTGCCCGGGCTGCGGCGGAGGGCGTAGTTGTCCGGATCGGCAAACGCAAAGGGGAGCGGGAGTATTGGCTGCTGGATTCTGCGGTGCTTGTCCCCTCCAACACGGTGATGATTCTGGAAAACTGCCGCTGGAAACTTTCCAATTCCTGCCGGGATAACTTCATCCGCTCTGCCAACTGTGTTCCCGGCGGGGAATTTGTGGAGCAGGCAGAAAATATCCATATTTCCGGGATCGGCAATGTGGTGCTGGAGGGTGCGGAGAACCCCCGCAGTACCGGCGACTCCGGCAAGAGGAACAAGGCTTATTCCACGGATTACACATCTTCTTACGGCACGGACGGGATGATCCCGGATGCCATGGAAACATGGGGGGATTGGCGCAATATCGGTATCCTGCTGGTACGGGTAAAAAATTTTTCGCTGGAAGGGGTGACGGTGAAAGATCCCCACTGCTGGTCCATTTCTCTGGAATACTGCACCGATGGTCTTGTCCGCAATATTCAGTTTGACAGTACTGGCTGTCTTACGGAACACAGCGGAAAACCTTTTGTCCGCAATCAGGACGGACTGGATCTGCGCCGGGGCTGCAAACGCATCCGGATCGAAAATATCCGGGGGCGCACCGGGGATGATGTAATCGCCCTTACAGCAATTGCGGGCAGGTCCCGTCCTGCCGGGCAGGCGAAGACCACCGAATTTTGCGGTATGCAGCCGGAAGGGGAAATCAATGACACCTGCTGTATATCGATCAGCAATGTGCAGGCATATTGTGCCGGAGGGCATCATATCGTGCGGTTTCTGAATAATGGCGGAGTCAGGATCCATCATGTTCAGCTTGAGGGGCTGATGGATACTGCCCCGGCAGATTTTCATTGCAAAGCTGCTGTAAAAGTGGGGGATACGAATTACGGTGGTCTTGCCGCCGCCGGAGATACATACGGCTTTCAAATATCCCATATCCAGAGCAATGCGCAGCATGCCATTCTGCTTGCCGGGCCGCTGACGGATTCCTGTATCTCCAATATCATTTCTTTTTTCCATGATGGTGCAGTTATTAACCGGTGTGCGGAGGAAGATGGCAGTTACCGGGGGCTTGCGGTAAACAATATTACAGGATAATCCGGATTTTTTTGAAATTTGATTTGCTTTTTTTGTTTTTTTCGTCTATAATTAACAGTAACTCAGAATACTGGAGATAATAGGAATGAAGAAATTTACACTGATCGAACTTCTGGTTGTTATTGCGATTATCGCTATTCTGGCGGCGATGCTGCTTCCCGCTCTGAATACCGCCCGGGAAAAGGGGCGGCAGTCCAGCTGCAGCGGCAATGTAAAACAGATCAATCAGGCACAGATCATGTACAGTGCCGATACGGATGACTGGATCGTGCCTTGCGGGTACGGTGTCAAGTGGTCGCAGGTTTACAGCTGGCGCAATACATTGGGCCCGTATATCGGCGCACCCTCCCTTGCCACGCTGGGGGCATCCACTGATCCGTATGTTTACCCGACCATTTACCAGTGTCCATCTGTGCCCAAAGACCAGTATACCGATCTGCACTGGTCTGCTGTCGGCCGGACTTATGGTGCATACGGCATGAATTTCTCCAGCAGCAATACTCTGGGGGCAAGGGTCGGCGGCTACTTTGATGCCCAGGGGCGGACCGGTAAACTGTCCCAGATCAAATATCCCTCTGCATTGGCTTTGTTTACGGAAGGGTACTGGGCATTCTCTGCGGACAACTGTGCGCAGCCGTTGAATGATACTATTCTGACCACGGTCAAGATGCCCAATCCTCATGCCGGCAGCCGTACCATCGGTTATCTGGATGGTCATGTGGAATCCTACAAGGGATATCTGCCGACCTATACCTTCGGGCATGAAGAATCGACAAAGTTCTACTTCGGGATCTGAGCCGGTTTTTTGATCTTGTTATTTAAAAAGGCTGTGTACTAAACAATGACTGATTTTTCTATATAGCAATTTATTTGCTATGCACCTGGTCTCTGCGAGGCTGGGTTCCGCGTGCTGAACGCACGCAGAACCGTAAGGCCCCGGAAAAAATCGCAAGCTGATTGCTTGCTGATTTTTTATTGGAGCGGGGTGCCGGGGCTTGCTATTTAAGGGCTGCGGTCTGGCGGAAAATCCCCGCAAGGGGCTTGGAGGCTCGAGAGCGAAGCGACAGCCGACATTCGGTCGCAGCGGCACGATGCCGCCCTTGACCCGTCGCTTGACGATTAAAAATCGTCTGCGCTCCATAATATCAGTCTACGTTTAGTACACAGCCAATCAAAAACGCCGGAAACACCGGCGTTTTTTCTGCAAAAAGGGTACACCCGGCAGCCTGTTCCCGGTATTTCTCCGGAAAATTGCAAAAAAAAATGATAATAAAACTTGCTTTTAAACAATTTTTTTGCTACATTTACAATAAAGATCAATTACAAACACAGGGGAAAAAAATGAAAAAAGCCTTTACACTGATTGAACTTCTGGTGACTACTGCACAGCAGAACTGTATTTCTAAAACAGAAAACAACACATCCTTACGCCCGCAAGGGCGCACTTCACGCATTTTTGACGCTCGTCAAAAATGCTCTTCACACCTTCACATCTTCACTCAATCAGCGTTCACGCTGATTGAACTCCTTGTTGTTATTGCCATCATCGCCATTCTGGCGGCCATGCTGCTTCCCGCATTGAATAAAGCCCGGATGACGGCGCAGAAATCCTCCTGTCAGGGGAATTTGAAAACGATTGCTACGGCGTTTCTCCAGTACACTGCCGACCATGAAGATTACATGCCGGGCACCGGCCGTATTTCCGGATACAGCCTTGCCGGGTGGAAGGCTCAGCTTGCCCCCTACATGGGCATCCCGCTGAAAATAACCGATTCCGCCTCCACCTGGATCCCCCATCTGGGCAAAGGTTCGTTCCGCTGCCCGGTATGGCGGCCGGAACTGGTGACCAATGATGCGGCAAGAGTGTTGGAAACAGACAGAGAAGCCGGCGGTTACGGCATCGGCTGGCCCGGGGCCTCTCAGGGAACCGGCTATACCAGCGCCACGGCAAATCACTGGATGAAGATCACCAAAGTCGCCCTTCCCTCAGACACCATCGTGTACGGGGACAGCGGGGACGGTTATCAGAAAGACAAGGGTGCAAGCTCCATTATTTACTCCAAGGGCAACACCAACGGCTGTGATACGCCGACCCGTCATGAAAAGGCCTTCAATGCCTCCTGGGTAGATGGCCATGTCAGCACTATTTCCACCTTGGATTACGATACAGGCAAAACCAGCACCTACCTCACCGGTGCCAATCAGGCAAAATACTACACCTATACCGGCAGAAAGTAAAATCTCTGCCGGAAGAAAGTCTGCAGGCCGGCCTTTATTTCCGGCATCCGCCGGAGCGGTCGATCACTTTCCGCAAGGCGGCCTGCGGAGAAATTGCTTTCCCGGCAAGAATGTCCTCTTCCGTAAACCGGGCCAGAAGAATTTCCCCCACCCCCTGCCGGTCATGGTCATAAATGACACAAATTGACCCGTCCGGCATAAAATCCGCATCCGGATAGGCCACCAGATCCCGGTCATCCAGCAGCAGTCCGCCCTGCCAGGTTCTGCCGTCATCGTCAGAGATTCTGGCAGTAAGATTGGTTCGCAGAGCATAACGCTCCGGCCATACGCCCCGGGAATCATTGTAGATCTGCAAAAGTTTTCCGGACGGCAGACGGCGAATACACATCCGGCTGTTGGTCATAGTAAATCCGGCAGGCCGGTACGGATCACTCCAGGTCACACCACCGTCATAACTTACGGCTTCAGCCATGCCTTCCGATATTTGCCGAAATTGTCCGTAACCATAACTTCCTTACGGGTATAATATTCCGGATATCCTTCATAAATATCTAATGCAGCAAGATCGTTTTCGGAAATCTCATACAGAGCCCCGTTAACGCATTCGCCCGGACATTCTTCGATATCGGCATAAGTGCGTTCCACAAGTTTCCAGCCGTTAAGGACCGCCGGAGAAATCCCGATTGAATCAGGACAGCGCCCTTCATCTGTTCAACATTAAGATTATTGCTTGAATGTTGATAGATTTTTTGATCCGCTTTTTGAATTCCTGAAAAAGAGCAAGGAAGCCGGTTTCATGTCGCAAAAAGCTTTTGCCATGCTCCACTGCGGCAGAACCCCCGAAGAACTTTTTGAAAATTTTCAATAAAGACGTCAAACTTTTCCGGGAAAGCTTATTTCTTGCCCGCCCAGCTCGGGTGTGCAAAAACATAAAAAAGATGTTGTATTTTGATTCAAAGGGTGATATAGTACTATCGGGTGTATTACTGCAGGAGAAAAAAAGGAGGTTCCCATGAGTCAGAAGTTGTTGGGCAGTGCGTTGTTATGTTCCTTGTTTGTGTCTTTGCTGGCGGCGTCCCCGGCTTTCGCGCCGGAAAAAGCGTTGATCAATAAGACTTCCGGCCAGCCGGTCACGGTGGAAAAGGGGGTGTTTTCTGTAGCCAATCTCAAGCCGGGAAGGTATTCCGGTATGTTTTTCAATCTTGCCGGAATGACCTGGCAGGACGATTTGAAGCTGGTTTTTGAATACCGTACCACGATCCCGGCGGGCGGCAAAGTCCGTTATGTCGGGGTGGCGTTCCACAGCAAAACAAAGGGGATGAGTTTCAACGCCTTCGATATATCGGAAAAGTGGCAGACGGCTTCTCTGGACTTCAAAAAATTGAAGTTCCATAAAAAAATACCTCTTGTTGCCGGAGATGAATTGACGAAACTGCACATTTATTGCCGTATGCCGGACGATGCTCAAGGGACGGCAAAGCTGGAGTTGCGGAACATCCGTTTTGAAGTGAGCAGTCCGGAAACGGATTTTAATGCAGTCAAATCCTTTGTCCGCAATAAAATTACCATTTCCGACGGTTCCAAAGACGGCATTTTTATTTCGGAAAACAAAGTGCCCGCCAATTCCGTCCCGGTGACTTTCAATTTGAACGGGATGCCGTATCGCCCGGAATACCGGATGTGTTTTGAATACCGGAGCAAAGTTCTTTCCGAAGGCAAAGAGCGTTATATCGGGATCAACTTTGCCCATCGGACCGGAGGGACCACATTCAGCAGTGTACCTGCATCTACGGAGTGGGCAAAGGGCAGTGTGGTTCTGGCAGGGTTGAAGTTCCACAAGGCTGGAAAGTTGAAAGCCGGGGAACCTTTGCAGCGGGTGACCATTTACAGCCGTCTGGAGGCTCCCGGTTTGAGCCGTCTGGAAGTCCGGAACGTGCGGTTTGAAAAAGATCCTTTGTACGATGCCAAAGCCAATGTCCGTCTTTCCTACTCTGCTCTGCCGCTCATTTCCTGGGCGGGCGAACAGGGGGAAATCTATACGGTGGATTGTTCCCGGAACGGGGAAACCGTTTACTCTGTGGACTGCAACACCCCCTATTTCGTACCGGAAAAAGTGATGAAGCCCGGCATGTACGATTTCCGGGTGACTGCCAAAAAGACCGGGAAACTTCTTGCCAGTGAAGAAATCGAGATCCCGGAAAAGTTCCACTCCTGGGAACTGCCCGCATACGATTTTGCGGCATTTGCCGCCCGCCCCCGTCCCCGGCTGAAGAAGTTGGCGCAGTTTTTCAACCCCGATGCGGAACAGGTGATCTCTTCTGCCCGGCGGAACGGCCCTTCCACGAAGATCCCTCCCAATCCCGAACCTTACAAAGAGGGGGCTGACCCCAACATCCGTTCCTGGGTGGAATGGTATGGCAAGGTTGCCGGCGGCATTGTGGCCCGTACCGGCGGGAAATTGCAGCAGCTCGGTCAGGCGGCAGTATTGTCTGATGATCCGGCTTTGCAGAAACTTGCCGGGGAAAAGGCTCTGATCATCGCCCGCACCTGGGATCCGGACAGTGGTTCCAGCATGTCCCGGGGCGACTTGCAGGCGGCATCCCTTCTGCGGGGGCTTGTCTGGTGCTATGACGGTGCGTACAATGTTTTGACTCCTGCGGAACGCAAAGAATTGGCATCCTGCATCCGTGTCCGCGGCAATCAATTCTGGAAATCCACCTATCCCTTCCGCTCCAACGAATCCCAGAACCATCCCTGGGACCGGGCGGAAGCGGCGGCGTTTGCCGCCGTGGGGCTGGCGGAAGAGCCGGATATGCCGGTGCGTTTTGATTATATTGCCCGTTTGTATGCCTACCGGATCCTGCCCAGTCTGGGCTTTAAGGGGGAAAATAATGAAGGCTTGAAGTACTGGAGTTACGGTCTGGGGCTTGCGGTGCGTTTTGTGGATGTGGCACGCTATGCGGTGGGCCTCTCTTATTACGGACACCCGTGGCTGAAACAGACAGCCCGTTTCCCGCTGTACGGGATGCCCGCCCGCGGGGTGATCCTCTCCTTCGGGGATAACGGGGTCCCCAATCACGCTTCCATCGGACCTCTGAACCGGCCTTTTACCGGGAAACTGGCGGCGGAAGCCGGAGATGCAGCGGCGTTATGGTATGCCGGGTACCCGGAACGCAACGGCGTTGCCGCCAAGCCCCCGGTGGATATCCCGCAATCCATTGACTACGATCACCTTGGGATCGCTCTTTTTAATACTTTCCTTGCGGACGGCAGGGAAAATGTGGCACTGGGGTTTCACAGCGGCAAATTCTTTGCCGGACACCAGCACCCGGACAATAACAGCTTTATCATCAATGCTTACGGCGACAAACTTGCTATTGACGGCGGCTATTATGACTGGTACGGCAGCCGCCACTTCAAGGCATATTCCTTTACTACCAAGGCACATAACACCATTCTGGTGAACGGCAAAGAACAAAAGCCCCGTGTCCCCGGCGGCGATGGAAAGATGACCGGCTACTTTGATTCCCCCAACTTCGGGTTTGTTTCCGGCGATGCCTCCAACCCCAAGATCTACATGGGGGAACTCAAAAGGTTTGACCGTGACATCCTTTTCCTCAAGCCGGATTTTGTGGCGGTTTATGACCGTCTGGCGGCGGACAAGCCTTCCAAATTCCAGTGGCTCATGCACTCTCACTCGGCAAAACCCATGGATTATGCCGCCGGAAAGTTCAGCTTTGAGCGGCCCCTTGCCCGGATGTCCGGCGTGATGCTCCTGCCGGAAAAGTTCACCGGATTTGTGGCACCTTCCTATTCGCCGGAAGTGGGCCCCGTTCTGGGTTATTCCGAAACGAAAAACCCCGATCCCCAGCCGGAATGGACCCTGACCGTGGAAAATGCTGATGCGGCAAAGGAAACTGAATTCCTTTCCGTAATGCAGATCGCCCGGGCCCGGGAGGCCTGCAATGCGGAATGGCGCAAGGCCGTTACGGAAAGTGCTGTTGCCGCCATGTCCAAAAATGCGGCAGTGATCTTCCGCCGTACCGATTCCGGAGCGGCCGTTGCAGGGCCCTTCAAGACGGATGCCCGTGCCGCCGCCGTGATCCTGAATGATGACGGAACTGTCTTTGATGCCATGATGAAGGACGGAACCAGTCTGGAATACAACGGGAAAACTCTGTTGAAGGGCAAGGGGTCTCTTGCCCTCAAGAAGACTGCCGATGTGGAAAATCGCAAAGTGGCATTCAAAATGGACGGCAAAACCATCTCCGCAGATTACCGGATCCAGCGTCTGGCATTCGGGCGGGAGATCCATCTTTTGACCGGCGTGACGGATATTGCCGCCGGAGCCCACTGCTGGGCGGTGGAGGGGGCCATCGGAACTGCTCCGGTCAGCATCATTTTTATGCAGCAGGACCGTTTCCTTTGCGGCGACAGCGGTACGGCGAGAGCTTATTTTTTGAATGAGGGCAAAGTGGCGTTCTCTTTTGCCTCATCCAAGCCTTTCCGCCTGCCGGAATTCATTTCCATGGGGGATATGAAGATCCTGAAAGGGAAAGCTATGCCCACAGGCTGGCAGCCCCCCGCCAATGCAGTGAAGTTTGAGGCGGAAAATATGTTTAAAAAGAGCGATCCGGCAGCCGTCGTTGCGGAACGGCCCTCTGCCTCCGGCGGCCGTGCCAGCTGTCATTGGAACGAGGAGGGGCAGTGGGCGATCTGGAAATTCACGGTTCCGGCAGATGGAAAATATCAGCTGGGTATTGCTTACGCCACCACCCTTTCCCGGGTGGAGCGGGAGCTGATGATCGACGGGAAATACCTTTGCTCCGATGCGGCGGGGATGACCATGCCTTCCTCCGGCGGGTTCGGATACGCTCCGGCGGAGTGGCGTTGGTGCCTCTTCCCCCGCACCATTGAATTAAAGGCAGGGGAACACGAACTTTATCTTGCGATGATGCAGGGAACTGCCAATCTGGATGCCTTTACCCTGATCCCCGTCAGGTAAAACCATGAAGATCCTTCTGGCTTTTGATTCATTCAAGCACTGTATGCGTGCTTGTGATGTGTGCAGTTGCGTACGGGAGGGGATTTTGCAAGCCGTCCCGGAGGCGCAGGTGCTTTCTTTCCCGCTGGCAGACGGCGGGGAGGGGACGGTGGATGCCGTTTGCCGCATTGCAGGAAAAGGGCCGGAAATGATTGTGGTAACAGGCCCGCTCGGGGAACGGCGGGAGGCCCCCGTGCTGATCCAAGGGGATTTTGCCGTACTGGAAGCGGCTTCCGCCTGCGGGATCGAATGGGTGCCGCCGGAGAAGCGGAACCCTTTCCGGACAACCACTTACGGTGTGGGGGAACTCCTTGCCGCTCTGGCTGCCCGGGGTGTCCGGAAATGCGTTGTCGGGCTGGGCGGCAGTGCTACCGTGGATGGCGGGATCGGTATGCTCCGGGCATTGGGAGGGCATTTTTATGATGCTTCCGGCAGGGAAACCGGTTCCCTTGTGGATGTGGTGACCATGGATGCCCTGCCGCCCATGCCGGAAATGGATATCCTCCTTGCCAGTGATGTGGAAAATCCCCTGTGCGGCCCCCATGGGGCGGCGGCAGTCTTCGGCCCGCAGAAAGGGGCTGGAGAAGAGGATATCCCGGTTCTGGACAAGGCTTTGTGCCATTTTCAAACCCTGTTTCATGCCCATGATCTCCCCGGGGACGGTGCCGCAGGCGGGCTTGGGTTTGCATTCCGGATGCTGGGGGCCGCAAGAACCTCCGGCGCACGCTGGATGCTGGAATATGCCGGGATAAAAGAGGCGTTGCAGGGGGCAGATCTTCTGATTACCGGTGAAGGCCGTTCCGATGGCCAGACTGCTGATGGAAAACTGCCGTGGATCGCCGCCGGATATGCCGCCTGTGCCGGAGTTCCGGCTGTCCTCCTTTCCGGCGCATTGGGGGAGGGCTGTGAGGCGTTGGAGGAGCGTTTTACGGCATTGTGCAGTCTGGCTCCCGGGCCCATGACACTGGAGGCGTGTTTGCAGGCTGCGCCGGAGCAGTTGCGGCGGCAGGGGCGCAATCTTGCCCGGCTGCTGGCTCTTTGAAGTTACCCCTTCAGAAAACGGAAAAAACGGTCTTCCAATTCTACAGAAATCTCCTCTGTAACTTTGCAGGAATCGTAAACTTCCTGAATGGAAAGATGGACCGCATCCGTTTCCAGCCCGCCTCCCGGGTAAAGCGTTTGGCGGCTTGTCAGCAGGAATCCCGCATCCGTCAGCATTTTTGCTTTTTCTTCATTGCCCTGAAAGCCGTGGAGCATTTTCCGTATTTGCGGGAAGGGTTTTATTTCTGCCAGAAGCTCCGGATATGCCCGGACGCAGTGGAACACCACCGGTTTCCCGCAATCTGCCGCGGCTTCCAGCACGGCACGTAAATATTGCCGCTGTATGTCCATTGCAGGGCCTTGCAGCCTGTCCAGGCCCACTTCGCCAATGGCATCTGCCTGCCGGATTTGATTGAGAAAATTCTCCGGCAGTTCCGTAAAACTCTCCGGCAGATTCCACGGGTGGAGTTCCAATGCAAAAAAAACTCCCGGCAAATCTTCTTCCGGGAGTTCGGCGGCGGAAAGCAGTTTTAAAACCTGTTCCGCCGGTTTTGCATTATGCGTATGAAAGTCGCAAAACATTATTTTTCTTCTTGCGTATCTTTCTTTTCTGTGCTCTGCTTTTCAGCTTCCGCCACCTTGGCAAGGTCGGCGGCACTGATGTTGCCGATCACGCGGCCGTCATCCAGCGCGTTCGCTTCCTTGGCCGCCAGATCCTTGAAGAGGCGGAAGAGGTCACGGGTACCGCAGATGGAGAACCAGATGGTAGTCACGATCCCCACGCAACCTGCATAAAGAATGCTCTTGACGAAGAAGAAGGTACTCCAGTTGTTTGCCGTCCACGGATCCAGCAGGTCCCAGATCACCACCCCCACAAAGAAGGAGAGGAAGAAGATCCCGAAGGAGGAAACGAATACGGACCAGGCGAGGATCTTGTCCCCGGTGGTGTAGTTGCTGTCGATCCCCACCATCTTGCGGAACACCAGATTGCGGAAGCTGAACGGCTCTTTCTTGAGCTGCGTGGCCTGATCGTCCGCATAGATCCCGCGATGGAGCATGCGTTCCATATTGAAGGGCTTCCGGCAGGTGACCAGAGATACCACCATGTAGATGATCACAGTAGCTGTATTGGCAATAAAGGCAATTTCCTGGGAGTTGATGGGGAACTTCCGGGGATTGATTTCCCAGACGATATAGGGATTGAAGGGCTTGGAAAGGGCGGTGAGGACTTCCTGCACCGGTTCCAGCAGGTTGGCACCTTCCAGCCAGGGATAGATGTAGCCGGCCCAGTAGTACTGGCCGAAAATTCCTGTCAGAGCAATGGCGGCACCGAGGATCAGGGCAGAGAACGCCCCGGCACTGGTACCACGGCTCCAGTAAAGCCCCAGTGTAATGACCACGCCTGCCCCGGACCAGATGGCACCGGTGATCATAAAGAACATGGCAATGTAGTCAATCTGGGCAAAGAACAGACTGAAGAGGAAGACAAAGACCGCCACCCCGGCAATCGTGATACGCAAGGTCCGCAGCTGCTGTTCCGGCGTGAATGCTTTTTTCCGCAGCGGAACAACAAAGTCCTGCACGATGATGGAACCCCAGCTGTGCAGATAAGTGGTATCCGTGGAAAGCAGCAGGAAGATCATGAGGGCGCAGAAAATACCCGTAATACCCATGGGCAGGATCTCCCGGGTGGCCAGCGGCACGATCATCTGCTGATAGATCGTACGGAAAGTCTGCACCTGTTTTCTGGCCTCCGGCGTATTGATTTTACGGAGTGCTTCTTCTGCAGCCAGAGGATAGGGGTCATCATTTTCCGCATGGAACTTTTCAAGAGCACTCTTTTCCACTGCATTCCGGTGAGCAATGGCGGCATCTTTTTCCGCCTTGGTCTTGGCATTGCGCACAGCGGCCTTGGCCGCAAGGATCTCTTCGGTGCCGTAAGTGGCACTGAAGGTGGTACGCACCGGGATGGCTTTGAATTTGGCTTTTACTTCTTCCCGGACTTTATCCATACCGGGGCCGACAATGATATCATCGGCCACTTTGCAGGCAAGCTGGGTACGGACTTCTTTGGCCTCCGGAGCAAATTTCTGGTTGTGCAGATAAGCATAAACTGCCACCGTGAGCAGTGTGAAGATCATTACGCTCAAGCCGGAACGCCAGGAACCGAGGACACCCCCCATTTTCGCTTCGTGCGGGTTCTTGGCCGCCCCGAAATAACCCTGACTCCCACCCCAGCTCATACGATTGAGGAACATACTTGCCACACCGACAAAGACATAGAACAAGTTGAAGTCACGCATGTTGTAAACATCGTACGGGTCCATGAAGCTCAAGCCGGGCCCGCGGGCGATCAGTGTTGGCGCCATATCTTCGGTCCAGCTGAAACGGTACACCAGATATGCCACCACAATGACGTACATGGGGTAACTCAAAAGCCCCTGCACGCAGTCCGTCACCATGATGGTGACCTGACCGCCCACCAGCGCAATGGTAAGAGCCGCTCCGAGGAAGAGGACCATCAGCAAGGCAAATGTGGGGCAGTGCCAGCCGAAAATATTCAGATACATGGGCAAGTCCAGGAAGTAGATCAGGAACCGGGCCCCTACTGCCGGGAAGATGGCGTAGTTGAGGATCCCGGAAACAGACTGGATGATGGATGCCGTGACCCGCATGGATTTGCAGTAACGGATTTCAAAGAACTGCCCCATGGTCATGGCTTTGGTTTCCCGGAAACGGTAGGTGCAGAACCCGATCAGCCCAAGCACCATACTGATAGGCAGCACGATGGTGGACCAGAAGGAATACGCAAATCCGCACTGGTAATGCATTTCCATGGTACACACCACACTGATAAGCCCCATGGCTGCTTCCCCGCTGGCCACGGACACCACATAACGCCCTGCCACACGGCCTGCCGTCAGAAAGTCCGCCACACCTTTCACATACTTCTGGGACTTGTACGCCAGATAGAACGTGATGATGAGCGGGATCCAGATGATGATCCAGTCCAACCAAAACATGTTGTTTCTCCTTTTTGTTTTCTTATGCTAAAAAAAATATTTCGGAAAATAAAAATACACTTGGCTATTATACATGTTTTTAGAGAAATGTCAAGCAGAGGAAAAAGGAAATAACCGAAAAAATGGGCTGGCTGGCAGGGCATATTGCGCAGCGCACAGGGTGCAGGCAATGGAATACGGAGGGGCACATGGCTGCGTGGGAGCTATGCGCTCCGGAAATTCCATAGCACATGGCTTCCGGGGTATGAAAAAAACTGCCGGACAATGTTTTGTCCGGCAGTCGGGGGAACTTATTTCTTTTTCTTCCGGGGAGAGCGGGTCGGAGAGTGGAAACTTGCCACTTTCCGTGGTTTTTCCCGCAGGATCAGTTCCACCGGCAGTCCGGTGAGCCCGAATGCCTGACGCATTTCATTTTTCAGGTACGTCAGGTAGTGGGAGGCGCAATATGCCGGATTGTTCACAAAAAGCAGGAACCGGGGCGGCAGATCGCAGATCCGGGAGGCGTAATACATTTTGAGCGGTGCCGCACCGATGACCGGCGGCGTGCGTTTTTCAAAAGCATCCGCAAGCACACGGTTCAAAAGCGGCGTTCCGATCCGGATACGGGTCTGTTCCAGCACCACAGCGGTGGTATCCAGCAGTCTTCCCAGATTCCGCTTTTCTTTGGCACTGATAAAGACCACAGGCGCATAATTCATCCCCGGGAGAGATTCACGGAGAGATTGCTCCAGTTCTTTGACCTGATGTTCGTCCCGCTGCAAGTCAAACTTGTTGCACACCAGCACACAGGCTTTCCCTGCATCCTGGATCAGGGAGGCAATGCGTTTATCCTGCGCCGTCACCCCGTCCGGAGAGGCTTCCAGCACCAGCAGGACAATGTCTGCCCGGCGGATGGCGTTTTCTGTACGCATCCCGCTGAAAAATTCCACCACCGTATCCACTTTTCCTTTCCGGCGGACACCGGCGGTATCCACCAGGACGGCAGGACGGGATTCCCCCTGAAATTCAAAGAGAAAATGAATATCCACCGCATCCCGGGTGGTGCCGGGAACATCACTGACGATGACCCGTTCTTCCCCGAGAAGCGCATTCACCAGAGAGGATTTCCCCACATTGGGCCGTCCTGCAACGGCGATCCGGAAAGGTTTTTCCTCTTCCGTTTCCCCGTCTTCGGTGACCGGTGCTTCCGGCAGTGTACGCAGAAGGGAATCCAGCAGATCCTTCAACCCTTTGTTGTGCATACAGGAAATGGGGTACACATGCTGGAACCCCAGTTCGGCAAATTCCACGGCAGCGGCAACGCCTTCATCATTGTCGCACTGATTGACGGCCAGCAGGACTTTTTTGCCGGAAGTACGCAGTCTTTGCGCCACTTCCTTGTCCAGCTGGTGAAGCCCTTCCCGGACGCTGGTGACAAAAATCAGCACATCCGCCCCTTCGATGGCGGCGGCAGATTGTTCGGCAATGACCTTGTCCCACCGGTCAGCGGAACGCTTTTCCCCGTCCAGCAGACCCAGACCGCCGGTATCGATCAGCTGAAAATGGCGGCCCATATAAGAGGCGGGCGCAACCACCCGGTCCCGGGTGACACCGCTTTCCTCGTGGACAATGGAGATCCGCCGCTTGAGAATGCAGTTGAAGAGAGAGGACTTGCCCACATTGGGCCGCCCCACGATAGCCACGCTGGGAAGCGTGTTTTCCGGTACAATGATCCTCGGCATTAACACCCCCGGTACTGATTGATGGTGTCACGGAGCGTTTCCGTGGCTTTTCTGGCGGCTTCCGCAAAATCCGCTTCCGCAGAAGCGTAGATGATCCCGCGGGAAGAGTTGATGATAAGTCCGTAACCGTCTGCGGTACAGCCGTTTTTCACCACGGCTTCCACATCGCCCCCCTGGGCACCCACACCGGGGACCAGGAGCGGCATATCCGGACAGACCGCACGGACACGGGCCAGTTCTTCCGGACAGGTGGCCCCCACCACCAGTGCGGCATTGCCGTTCACATTCCACTGGTCCCGGGCCAGTTCGGCAACATGGATAAAGACGGGTTTCCCGTCACAGATCAAATTCTGCAGTTCACAGCCGCTGGGATTGGACGTGCGGCAGAGGATCACCACACCCTTGTCCGTCCGGTCATAAAAGGGTTTGAGGGTATCCGTTCCCATGTAGGGGTTCACTGTGGCGGCATCGGCACCGTAGCAGTCAAAGGCTTCTTTGGCATACATGGAAGCGGTGGAGCCGATATCGCCCCGTTTGACGTCCAGAATCACCGGGATTTCCGGGCAGGTTTCCCGCAGGTATTCCATGGTCATCATCAGCTGATCTTCCGCCTGCTGCCCGGCGTAGAACGCCGCCTGGGGCTTGTAGGCACAGACAGCGTGGCAGGTGGCATCGATCAACGCCTTGTTGAAGGCGAAAATGGGATATTTTTCATCTTTCAGCACGGCAGGGAGTTTTTTCAGATCCGGATCCAGTCCCACGCAGACCATGGAGTCATTTTTGCGCCAGGCAGTGTTCAATTTTTCTGCAAAAGTCATTTCATACCTCCAAAGATTAGTTGAATACAGTTAAAACGAATCCGCATCCCGCACCAGTTTCCGGTATTGGGCAAAGATGGGGCCTTTATAAACGATCCCTTGAAACGTCCCGTCTGCCAGACAGACCGGCAGACTGTCCATTTTGGTCATTTCAAAACCTTTCATCGCCACGGCAAGGTCATCTTCCGGGCGCAGGATACAGCGGGGCGTTTCCATAAGGTCAAAAACCAGAAGATGCGAGTACACATCTTTATTCAGCATGGCGTTCAAAATCCGCTGGAGATAGACCACGCCGAGGAGTTTGCCTGCTTCATCCAGTACCGGATAGATTTCCTCCCCGGTATGTTCCACCATTTCGATCACATCTGCCAGCGGAGCATTTTCCGGCAGCGGATGATACCGGCGGATCACATTCTGCCGCACCGAGAGGCGGCGCAGCATGGATTGATCCCGGTCATTGTCCAGAAATTTATTTTCCACCAGAACTTTGTGATAGATGGAATTGGGCTCCGCAAAGCGGGCGATAAAACAGGATACGGAGGAAACGATCATCAGCGGCACCAGAAGAATGTAGCCGCCTGTCACTTCCGCGATCAGAAAGATTCCCGTCAGCGGGGCGCGCATGACTGCACTGAAAACCCCGCACATCCCCACTGCAATAAAATTGACCACCTGCAGCTGGATCAGGCCTGTCATATTCACCGCATGGGCAAAGGTGAAGCCGGTGACCGCCCCCATAAACAACGCCGGGGCAAAGATCCCGCCGTCCCCTCCGGATTCCACCGTCAGTACCGTGGCAATGACTTTCAGCAAAACCACTGCCGCCAGAAGAAGCAGGATCAGCCAGGGATTTTCCGGCCAGAACTGCCAGCTTTTGCCGTCTGCAAAATTCAATTCCCCGTTGCCGATTTGGAACAGCGAGGCGATCATGCTGTACCCCTGCCCGCGCAATACCGGGACGCAGAAAAGCAGGGTGGAAAGCATGATGCCGCCCACCGCCAGTCGGAGCAGGGGTTGACGGAATTTTTTCTTGAGCAGTGCCCCGGCACGGTACGCCATGCGGATGATGTAAACCCCCACCATGGCGCAGACGATCCCGCAGAGGAAAAAGTAAGGTACTTCCTCCGTGTGGTACGGGGCCTGTGTTGCGGGGAAAAAGGCCAGCGTGCCCATCAGAACACGGCTTGTCACCGCCGCCACTGCTGAACTCATCACCATGGGGACCAGTGCGGAAACACTGAATTCCGGAAGCAGGACTTCCGCCGTAAAAAGCACACCTGCAATGGGACTGTTGAAGATGGCGGAGATGGCCGCCGCCGACCCGCAGGCAAGGAGCAGTGTCCGGTGTTTGGGGGCGATCCGGAGATAACGCCCCACATTGGCACCGATGGCGGACCCTGTCAGCACGCTGGGGGCTTCCAATCCTGCCGAGCCATTCAGCCCCACCGAAAGTCCGCTGGAAAGCATGTGGGAAAAGGTTTCCGGGAAGGGAATGGCCGTTTTTCTGCGGCTCAATGCCAGGATGAGAGGACTCAAACTCTTGGCATAACGGGGCCCCCCGATCAGCCGCTGCACAAGATACGCCAGGGCGATCCCGATCAGGGGGAGCAGGAAAAAGAGCAGGACATATTTCCAGTCCCGGGTGGTCACTGCTCCCGTCTGGATACGCATGGCGAATTCAGACAGCGTGTGTACCAGCCAATGCAGTGCCGCCGCCGCCGTTGCCGCCAGAATACCGATCACAATGGAAATGCAGAGAAGCACCCCCCGGCTGCCGGCATGTTTGGTGATATACTGCAGCAGTCGGGTGATCATCCGGCGGATCTGGCGTTGTACGGGCAGTCCCATGGCTGATTTTTCTTTCAGTTCAATTTCTGCAAAGCAACATCATACCGCTTCATGGCTTCTTCTTTCCCGAGGATCTCCATGATCTCTCCGGGGCCGCCGGGGGTGACCATCTGGCCGGAAACAGCAATCCGGACTGCCCACATGGGAAGCCCCAGTTTGCAGGTGCGTCGTTCCGCACAGCCGGAAAGTACGGCAGAAATGGCAGGAGCCGTCCAATCGGCAAGATTTTCAAATTCCGGCCGCAGTTCCAGCAGGATCTCTTTGGCGACTTCGGGATTGCACTTGCTCTTTTTGTTGTTGAAGATTTCGATTTCGTATTCCGGAAGAGCGTGGAGGAACGCGATTTTTTCCGGGATCTCATCAAGTTTGTTCACCCGCTGCTGGAGCATGGGGGCAAAACCTGCCCACCGGGCTTCCAGCGGAGTCCCCGCCACACCGGCAAAGGGGAACGATGCCGCCGCAAAGGCTTCCGGCGTCATGGCTTTCAAATATTCGGTATTCATCCACATCAGTTTATCGTAGTCAAAAATCGCCGGGGCTTTGTTCAAGCCATCCACCTTGAAGATGGAAATAAGTTCTTCCAGTGTAAAGATTTCACGATCGTTTTTCGGCGACCATCCCAGCAGGGCGATGTAGTTGATGACCGCTTCGGCAAGATAGCCTTCCTGCATCAGATTTTCAAAACTCACCGAGCCGTGCCGCTTGGAAAGTTTTGCCACATTTCCTTCGGCATCCCGCCCCATGATGAGGGGCAGATGGACGTATTGCGGGATCTCCCAGCCGAATGCCCGGTACAGCATGTTGTATTTGGGCGTGCTGGGCAGGTATTCCGCCCCGCGCACCACATGGGTGATATTCATCAGGTGATCGTCCACCACGTTGGCAAAATTGTAGGTGGGCATCTTGTCCTGTTTGATCAGGATCTGATCATCCAGAACATCATTGTCGATTTCGATATGCCCGAACACGGCATCATCATAAGCACTTTTTCCGGTACGGTCGATTTTCTGCCGGATCACAAAAGGAACGCCGGAAGCGGCTTTGGCAGCGGCTTCCGCGGGATCCAGATCCCGGCAGTGACCGGGGCAGGTTTCGTGGGGATCGGTACCGGCTTCCTGGGTTTCGCCTTCCTGTTTGTCGCAGAAGCAATAGTATGCCGCACCTTTTTTCACCAGTTCTTCGGCGTAAGGCAGATAAAGGTCCCGGCGTTCACTCTGGATATAGGGGCCGTATTCACCCCCCTTGTCCGGACCTTCATCATGGACCAGACCGGCACGGGCGAGGGTGTTGTAAATGACTTCCGTGGCACCTTCCACAAAACGCGCCTGATCCGTATCTTCAATGCGGAGGACGAATGTCCCCCCCTGGGATTTTGCCAGCAGAAAGGCATACAATGCCGTACGCAAGTTCCCCACATGCATGAATCCGGTGGGGCTGGGGGCAAACCGTGTCCGGACTGTTTTATTGGTGTTTTCCATAAAAATGAACTCCTGATTTTCAAAAAATATGCAATCTCTTTAATATACATCTGAAACCGCGATTTTTCAACTGAAAAAGGGGGATATTTCCGCTGTTGAAAATCATGGTCCCCGATGCTATATTACGCAAAAATGAAAGGATATGAAATGATCGATTTTCTGAAAGAAACTGCGTTGATGGCAGGAGCTCTTGTCAAGGCGGGCCGGGAACGGCTTTCCGCTGATGCCATCCATGCCAAAGGAACGCCCACCGATATGGTGACGGATATTGACCGGGAGGTGGAAAAGTTTATTGTAACCCGGGTTCGGGAGCGTTATCCGGATCACGGATTTATCGGGGAGGAATACGGAGCCAGTGCCGCTGAACGGGAATATTGCTGGATCATAGACCCTATTGACGGAACGACCAGTTTTATCCATGATTTTCCGTTTTACGCCGTGTCCATTGCCATTTACAGAAATGGAAAACCCTTTGCCGGAGCGGTATTTGCGCCTGCCATGAATGAGTTTTTTCTTGCAGAATCAGGGAAGGGGGCTTTTTTGAACGGCCGTGCCATCCATGTTTCCGGGTGTGCCAAACTGGGGGAATCGCTTCTGGGGACGGGTTTTGTCTGCGTCCGGGCTGGGATCAAGCCGGATAATTTCGACTATCTTCCCGCCATTGCTTATGCCACACAGGGCTTCCGCCGCTGCGGTGCGGCTTCGCTGGGGCTGTGTTATGTGGCGGCAGGGCGGTTTGAGGCGTATTGGGAACTGCTTTTGAATATTTACGACATTGCCGCCGGTGCCCTGATCGTTCAGGAGGCGGGCGGGCAGGTAACGGATCTCCGCGGTGGTGGCGCCTATCCGGCAAAAGGGATCCTTGCAAGCAACGGTCTTATTCACGAACCCATGCTGGACTTTTTCCGGGAGAAAAAGTAAGTCCCGGTCAGGAATTCCTGCCGGGACTCTGCCGGATCGTTTTGCAAATCAGTTATTTTGCAAAACGCCGGTGGGCGTCTTTCAATAATTCCCGGATGGGGAGTTTCTGCGGACACTTTTTCTCGCAGAGCCCGCACTGACTGCAGGCATTGGCGGCGGTTCCGGGGTGGAAACGGTCGCCGATCTGGGAGTAACAGAGTTTTCCGGCATCCGGCATCCCGTACACTTTGTCGTAAATAAGGGATGTCATGATATCCGGGATACGGACCTCTTTCGGGCAGGGCTGGCAATAGGCACAGCCGGTGCAGTACACGGTTTTCAGCTCGTTGAGTTTGGCTTCCAACTCTTCCACTGCGGCAAGCTCTTCCGGTGTGAGCGGATCCGGATCGGATGCCACACGGACATTGTCTTCCAGCATCTCCATATTGCCCATGCCGGAAAGCGCACAGCTTACTGCCGGGTTGGAAAGAACGAATTTCAATGCCAGTTCCGGCGTGGTCCAGCGGGAACTCACATTTTCAAAGACGCCTTCCTTGAATGCCAGTCTGCCGCCGCCCACCGGCCCCATGATGCAGACCCCCAGTCCTTTTTTGTGGGCGTATTCAAACCCTTCCACCAGGGTGCGGTCCAGAAGATTGTACTGGCAGAGGACGGAACTGAACGCATCCGTATCGATGATCTCTTTCATCAATGCCGGAGTATCGTGGAAAGAGAAGGAGAGGTGCCGGATCATTTTCTGATCCAATGCCTTTTCTGCAAGGTCGATCAGTTTGAATTTGCGGACGATATTATCCCAGCGGTCCTGATTGAGGGCGTGCAGATGATAGAAATCAATGTGATCCGTCTGGAGCCGTTCCAACTGCTGTTCCAGAAAACGGAAGAAATCATCCGGCTCCTGAACCAGCCAGGTGGGGAGTTTGGTGGAAAGAACGATCCTGTCCCGGCGGCGGTCCTGCGCCAGCCCCATCCCTACAGCTTTTTCACAGCGGCCGCCGCAATAGCCCCACGCCGCATCCACATAGGTAATTCCGGCATCCACCCCGGCTGCCACCAGATTGGCGGCTTCTTCCAGATCGTCGGTACGGTCTTTCAGTGCCGGATCATCGTTGATCGGCAACCGCATGGTGCCGAATCCGAGGCGGGAGATTTTCACGCCGGTTTTTCCAAAATCACAATATTGCATATAAAATACCCCCGCCCGGATCGATCACTCCGGGATCCCGTGATTTAAAACGATTGATTTTGTGCAGACGGACCGGTTACTCGATGCCGTCAGCACCCAGTTCTTTGGTCAATTCTTCGGAAGACTTGTCTGCTTTTTCATGTGCTTCGCCGCCCAGAGTTTTGGTTGCGCCGGTGATCATGTCCCGGAGACGGTCGCTGAATGCGGTCAGCACAAAAAACGCCGCCAGTGCAACCACGACCACGAGGATCACATATTCCACAACAGCCTGTCCTTTTTGTCTTCTTTTCCACTTGCCTCTGCGAATCATGCCGCACACTCCTTTCTTGCCGTGGATCACGGATATTCAATACTCACTGAATCAGTCATTCGTTCGCCGTAAAGGTTGAAATAATAGGAGAATCCCAGTACGCCCAGCGCAATGAGCAGAATGATCACCAGCATAATGACATATTCCACGATCACCTGCCCGGATGCTTTGCTGAATGCTGGTTTATGGTGTACGGATCCTGCTTTTTTCATTCAAACAGCCCTTTCACTGATAATATAGTCTGTTGTATGAATTTTGTCAAGCGGCAGTTTTTTCCGGAGAAATACTTGCGAAAACCGGAATGGGCATGTATGTTATAAATATGATGTAAAGTATTGTAAACATTTCAGGACTGGAATCATTATGTGGATATTGAATTGGTATGTGACCCGCGGGTTTCTTCTGGCGTTTTTTATGGCCATCGGTATTCTTACATTCGGGATGACCGGGGCGAATATCGTGAAAGTTCTGGATTTTTTGGCGCAGGGGATCCCCCTGATGACCTTCTGCAAGTTCACCCTTTACCTCATGCCGGTGATCCTGACATTCACTGTGCCGTGGGCGGTGATGGTGGCGGTGATGCTGGTTTTCGGCAGATTGTCTGCGGATTCCGAATTGACTGCCATGCGGGCTTGCGGGGTTTCCATTCTTCAGATCGTTTCCCCGATCCTGCTGATCACAGTGGCGTTGACCGGGCTCTGTCTTTATCTGCAGATCGAACTGGGGCCTCCTTTGCTGGGGCAGTCCCGGGAATTGCTGAAAATGGAAGCGATCAACCAGCCGCTTGCACTTTTTGAACCCGGGCGGCAGATCCTTTATGAAAACACGATCATTACCATTGCAGACAAAACCCCGGACGGGAAGTTGAAGGGGGTTCAGCTGTATAAACTGGCGGACAAGGATACGCTGGCACTGGATATTTCCGCCGCTTCCGGCAAGCTGGAAATGGATAAGGAAAATCAACTGCTGAAAGTGATCCTGTACGATTGCGTTCTCCACGACAAACGCTCTGATCCGGAGACCCGCATGTTCCATAAAGAGTTGGAATTTGCCTTCAATTACGGGAAAAAATTGAACAGTATGAACCTTACCACCCGGGCAAAATATATGACCGTCCGGGACTTGATGGGGTTGATCAAAGTCACCCGGCAGATGAATCAGGATACCACCAAACTGGAAGTGGAACTCAATCAGCGGATCGCTTTTGCCCTTTCTCCCATTGCATTTCTGCTTCTGGGGCTTCCGCTTGCCATTCGCACCAGCCGGAGAGAGACTTCTGTGGGGCTCTTTTTGAGCGTGATCCTTGCCGGGGTGTTTTTCCTTTCCATCATTCTGTGTGAGTCGTTTGTGCGTTATCCCAAAATGTATCCCCAGTATCTTCTCTGGCTGCCGAATATTATTTTCCAGGTGGTGGGGGCGTACATGACTTACAAGGTGAGTCAGCGATGAACCGCAGTTTGTACTGCAAGGTGGTACTGACGCTGCTTCTGGCGGCAGTGATTTTCTTTGGCATCATGATCGTCAATGCTTTGGACAGGGTCCATGGGGCGTTGCGGGAGCTTGCGGCTCACGGCATTGTCCGGCAGACCGCGGAAGCTGTTCCGGCAGATGCCGCCCCTGCTGAAAAAGCTGCTCCGGCTGCCAATCAGGAGTTTTTTGATCCTGATGCCGTTCCCGGCGGCAGACTTGTTCAAGCCATCAGTGCCGACACCCAGAATTTGAATCATTTGATCAATGCGGATGCCTATGTGGCGGCATTTCAGGGGCTTGCCAATTCCAGTCTGGGCGCGCGCAACTATGCCCGCCCGGAAGAGTGGGAGCCTTTGATGGCGGAAAAGTGGGTCGTTTCCGAAGATTGCAAGACTTACCACATCTATCTCCGGAAAGGTATTCTCTGGCAGGATTTCACCGATCCTGTGACCGGGAAAAAGTGGGAGAAAAAAGAGGTCACATCGGTGGACTTCAAGTTTTTCATCGATTTGATCCGGAATCCGGATGTAAACTGTGAACAGTGGCGGGATTATTACCGGGATCTGGAGGCTCTGGAAATCATCGGCCCCTATGAATTCCGTGTCCGCTGGAAAGAGCCTTTTTACGGCTCCAAAAGTTTTACGCTGGGGATGAGCCCCATGCCCCGGCATTTGTATGAGGATTATCCGGAACCTTTTGATGGGAAACGCTTTAATGACGATCACCGGCGCAACCGTATTCTGGTTGGCTGCGGACCTTACCAGCTGGTCAAGTGGGAAAAAGATGTACGGGTGGTGTTCAAGCGGTTTGAGGGATATTTCGGCAACCGCCTCGGGATCGGGCCCGCACTGGAACATGTGGTCTTTGAATTGATCCGGCTTCCCAACAGCCGTTTTCAGGCTTTGACTGCCGGGAAACTGGATCTTCTTTCCCTGACACCGGATCAGTGGATCAACCGTACCGGGATCAGGGCCTTTCAGGATGGAGATTTGCGCAAATACCGTTATCTTTCCCGCAGTTTCAGTTATATCGGCTACAATTTGCGGAATCCGCTTTTCTCTGATGTTCGTGTCCGCCGTGCCCTGACCATGCTTGTTGACCGGGAAAAGATTTTGAAAGATGTGTATTTTGACCTTGGTGTTGTTACGCCCGGGCCGTTTTTCCCGGAAAGTCCCTACGCTGATCCCTCCATCAAGCCCTGGCCTTTTGATGTGGAAGGGGCAAAGAAACTGCTTTCAGAAGCCGGGTGGAAGGATTCTGACGGGGACGGCGTGCTGGAAAAAGACGGAAAGAAATTTATTTTTACCATTCTTCAGGTGGCATCCCACCCCATTCAGCAGCGGATGCTGCCCATGATCAAAGAAACCATGGCACAGGCGGGGATCCAGATGCAGATCCTGCCGGTGGAATGGTCCGTGATGCTTCAGCGCATCGACCGCCGGAACTTTGAAGCCTGCACGTTGGGGTGGACGATTTCCCTTGATCCGGATATGTTCCAGCTTTTTCACTCCAGTCTGGCGGAAAAAGAGGGCTCCGGCAATCTGGTGGGTTATCAGAATAAAGAGGTGGACCGCCTGATCGAACAATTACGGCGGACCTTTGACGAAAAGGAACGGGTGAAGATCTGCCACAGGATCGGGGCGATCTTCCATGCGGATCAGCCCTATACCTTCCTTTTTACCCCCAGTTCTCTTCTGGCTCTTTCCGGGCGTTACCGGAATGCCCGGGTATTTCCCGGGGGACTGGCGGAGGATATTCTCTGGACGCCAAGGGCGGAACAGCGGAAGGTGCCGGGCCTGTGAAAAATGTATTCCTGCAAAGGTTTGCCCTCCTCTTTCTGGGCTTTCTTTTGCTTCTTCCCCTGCGGGGAGAGGTGGTATTGGAGCCGGGGACGCCTGTTTTTACGGCTCCGGCTCATAATCAGCCTATTACAGCGGTGGCACAGCAGGCGGTTGCGGTGGAAAGTCTGCCGGAAACCATGTCCATCATCAGTAAACACCCGCTTGCAAGATATTTCTATTTCACCCCTGTGCGTCTGCCGGATGGAAGGACCGGTTTTGCGGATCTTTCGGCAAAACTGCAAGTGTCCGGTTCCGGAAAAAATACCCTTGTCATGACACCTTACCGCCCATTGTGGCGCAATTTTGTCATGGCTTTGGCCGCCGTCGGGATGGTGCTTCTGGGGTACGACTGGTACCGGAAAAAGCAGGGGGCGTGGTATCATCATGCGGGGGTGATCACGCTGTTGCGGCTTTTGCTTTTGATGATCCTGATCCAGCGGGCGGGGAACATCATTGCCACGCCGGTGGATGAATTTGGTTATTACGGCAATCTGGAATCTTTTTTGAAGGGGGATTTCTCCAAGCCGTGGCATTTTACGGTGGGTTTGAGTATTCTTTATGCACCTTTTGCATGGCTTGCACACGCCCGGCATGTGGGGGATATTGTGATCCCCTTTTCGCTGTTTTCCAGTATGGTGCTGGCTCCGGGAATGCTGGTCATGGGATATTTTATCGGGCGGAAGATCACCGGGAGTCCCCTGAAAAGCTTTTTTGCCATGCTCATGTGGGCGGTATGGCCCTTCTTCAATCATCATTTTGCGGGGTTCGGCATCAAACAGTTCTGGAGTTATCTGGCACTGCCGTCTGCCAATTATGACTTTGCCCATTATGTGAACCTGATCGGGACATCTTATAACGCCATGAGTGATACGCCGTCCACCTTTTTTGTTTTGGGGGTGATGGTGTCGCTCCTCTTTATCCGCCGCCGGCAGGCGGCTGCGCTGACGGCGGGATTTCTGTACGGATTTGCCTGCATGATACGCATCAATAACATTCTTTTTTTCCCGGCATTGTTCGCCATGGTTTTCTTTTACCGGAAAGAATGGCTGAAAGACTGGAAATTTTATCTTCTGGGCGGTAGTGCATTTATTCTGGGATTCCTGCCGCAATTCTGTGCCAACAGTTTCTTTTTCGGCAGTCCCTTCCGCTTTTCCTACACCAATTATGCGGGCGGGGCGCACACCTATTTGCATTGGATCTTTTTCCGTACAACTGCGGCGTATTACGGGGCGGCAAACCACTGGTGCTGGGTGCTGGCGGCATCGGGATTATGGGTCATGCGGGATAACCGCCTCCGGCTTCTGCTGGCACTCTGGGCGGTTCCTGTGATCCTCTTTTTCACGTTTTACAGCCACGGGACGGATGATGCGGTACGGTTTATCATGACAAGTTATCCCGCATTGTTCCTTGCCGTGACAAGCTGCGGCATCTGGGAGAAACTTTCCTGCCGGGGATGGGTTTTGGCGGCATCGTTTCTTGCTGTGCTGGCGTGGATCCCATGCAATGTCACCCATGCGGGGAAAGGGATCTGGTACTTTTACCGGAACAGCATCCCTGCGGCGGGGATCTGCCTTGCCGGAAAGAGCCGGACGGTGATCTTTTTCGGGATGATCACCATTCTGCACCTTTTCGGCAACGGGTGGATTTTGACATTTCTCCTTGCCGGAGCGTTGATGGCGGCAATTATTCAGAGTCTTCTTCCGGAGCGTTTCCGGAGCGTTCTTTGCCGATCCCGATAACGAATTCCCCTTTCAGCACGCCCGGATTTGCCGCCAGTTCTGCGGCGGTGCCCCGGCGGATCTCTTCATGGAGTTTGGTGGCTTCCCGGATGAGCGCCACTTGTGTTTCCGGACCGATCCAATCTGCGATCTCCTTCAATGTTTTGGCGATCCGGTGGACGGATTCGTAGAAAAATACCGTCTTGTCTTCGGCGGCGATCCGGTCAAAAAACATTTTCCGTCTGCCTGATTTGATGGGGGGAAAGGCGTAAAAAGCAAATTTATCCACCGGCAGCCCGGAGGCTGTGGCGGCAAATGTCAACGCCGAAACCCCGGGGATCACCACCGGTTCAAACCCGGCTTCGATGGCAGCCCTTGCCAGACAGTAGCCCGGGTCGGCAATGGACGGGGTCCCCGCATCGGAAACCGCCGCAATGGAACGGCCCTGCCGGAGTTCTTCCAGCAATTCCCCCACTCGGGCGTGTTCGTTGAAGGCGTGACAACTCACCAGTCTGGTGTGAATATCAAAGTGCGCCAGCAGTTCCCGGGTGTGCCGGGTATCTTCTGCCGCCACCAGATCCACCTGTTTGAGGACCGAAAGTGCCCGCAGGGTGATGTCTTCCAGATTGCCGATCGGCGTACTGACCAAATACAATGTTCCAGCTTGAATATCCATTTGCAAATCCTTCCATTCAGGTGTAAAATAATACACGGGAGAAAAAATGCAAATGGAAACTGTGCGATTAGTGAAATTCTTGAGCGGATGCGGGGTCCTTTCCCGGCGTGCCGCAGGAGATGCCGTCCTTGCCGGACGGGTGAAGGTCAATGGGGAAGTCACTTTGAATCCGGGACTGCAGGTGTCAGAGAAAGACCAAATCTCTCTTGACGGAAATGTTGTGGCGCAGGAGGGGCACAAATATTATATCATGCTCAACAAGCCCCGGGGATACACCTGCAGTGCCGATGACCGGTATGCGGAACATCTGGCTCTGGAATTGATCGATCTGCCGGTACGGCTTTTTTCGGCGGGGCGTCTGGATAAAGAGAGCGAGGGGCTGATCCTCTTTTCCAACGATGGCGATTTTATTGAACGCCTGACCCATCCCCGCCATGCGGTGCGGAAGCGTTATGTTGTTACGGTATCCCGCTCTTTGTCAGCAGGGGATATCCGCCGCCTGACTTCCGGCATTACCGATGAAGGGGAACGCCTTGCCGCCCTTGCGGTGAAACCTTTGGATAATAACCGCTATATGTTCACGCTGGGAGAGGGGAAAAAACGGGAGATCCGCCGGATGGTCGCCGCATTGAATGCCAAAACCCTGCGGTTGAAACGCATTGCAGTGGGTAATCTCCTGCTGGGGGCGCTTCCCGCAGGGAAATGGCGGGAATTGACCCCGGAGGAACGGGATCAGGCTTTGATGACCCCTGCAAGCATTTCAGAATAATCCCGGATACAGTCCAGATCTGCCCATTCTCCGTCGGAGTGGCAGCCTTCGCCCTCGATCCCCAGAACCGCCACAGGCGTATCGGCAGGGAAATGCCGGGCATCTGTGGCTCCGCACATGCGGGTGAGCCCGATTTCCCGGTGGAATGCTTTTTCCATGGCAGAACGCAATTCTTTCAGGGCAGGAGCTTCGGGATCACAAGCCACCGGAGGGCAGCAATCGTCGACGCAAAGAACTTCCAATCCGCTCAATGAACGGATTTTTTCAATGATTTTTTCCTTGTCTTCCGGGTTTACATAACGGATATTCAACTTCATTTCCGCCCGTTCCGGAATGCGGTTGATCACGCTTCCCGCCTGACAGATCGTGGCGGCAAGAGAGTCTGTATAGTGGGCTTCCGACATGGCGGGCCATGCGTTGCGTACTTTTACATAGCCATCGATCAGGCGGTCAAGGGCGTTGTCCGCTTCCCATGGGTGGGCGGCATGTCCGGCTTTCCCGTGGGCAGTCAGTGTCAGATTCAGGATGCCTTTCTGGGCGTAATTGATGCTCCACGGGCTGGCATCCAGAATGATCACAAGTTTTTTTGCCTTGTAATCATGCCGGACCATCCACGCCGTGGTATCGCCGCCGATTTCTTCATCCGCAGAAAAGAAGGCTCCGGCTTTGCCATCCTGCCCTGCCAGCACCAGTGCCCGGGCAATGGCAACGGCACAGCCCAGGCAGTCATTGGAGCCCCGGCCGTAAATGCGGCTGCCCTCCACATAGGGGGAGAACATGGATTCCTGTGCCGGGACCACGTCCAGATGAGCATTCAGGAGGTACTCCGGTGATTTGCCGTCACGGGGAGCGGCGTAGAGGATCTTGCGGCCGTCCGGGGCATCTTCCAGCGTGCAGTGCAAGCCGTGACCTGCAAGGAAATCCCGCATGAGTTCCGTGGCTTTGTTGACTGCCGGAATATCCGTGGAAACGGGCCGGCACCGGATCAGGTCTTCCAGAAGTTTGATGTATTCAGTCATTTGCTGTATCCTTTCAGAAATGTATTATCCAGAGTATCGGCAACATCCAGAAGCCGCCGGAAATCCTGTTCCGGATAGAGAAAACGGCTTTGCAGAAAACTTGCCAGTTTCCGGCAGCTGTTCAAATCCCTGATGGAAAAAGTGTGTATTTTGCCGCCCACTGTCAAAATCCGGACTTCGTCCCGGTGATTCAGCGGCCAGTCCATGATCAGCGGAAAATCTGCCGGTGTCTGCCGGGTGGAGCCTCCAATGTAAATGTAGGAACAGTTGTCTGCTGTAAAACTTTCGGCATTTTTTGCGGCTGTATCGCCGGTGGCGGCGGGGCAGAGAAGCTGTTCCGGGGTAATCCATTTTTCTTTCAAAAGTTCCCGCAAGCCTTCCACACTGTGTGGAACCGGGTATTTGCCGCCATGTTTTTCCGCATAGTTTTCCAGTGCTGTCCGGAGTTTTTCCAGCTGCACGGTGCATGCGGATTCTTCCGTCAGAGAATTTTTTGTCTCCGGCGGCATTTCCACGCTTTGAAAAATTTCTGAAAAAGGGGCAATGGGGGCAAGGACTGCCGGGAGAAGCCATTGCTCGCTGACTGGATCCCAGTCCGATACCGATTGCAGGATCAGGGCTTCCGGTTTGGCTGTCAGTACCGCAAGAATACCGGGCGTGGCAGCCCGGTCAGGCTGGAGATATTGACCTGCGGACGGCGAGAGATAGAAGAATCCGGCCCCATTGGCATCCAGATACGCCAGGTGCTTAAGGATTTGAGGATTGTCCCCGAGGGTTCCAGCCGGTGGCTCCGTCTTTTCCCCAATGGCAAGAGTCAGGCGTCCGGGCTGGAAAAGGAATGTGATTTCCGGGGAAAATTCACTTTGCGGCGCGTATTTTGTACCATCTTCCCGGGTCGGGAGGATGGATTGCAAAAGTGCGGAAAAATGGCTCCGGGGATCCGGCAGGGTGATTTCTGTATAAATGCCGTCTTTCCCCGGAAGACAGACAAATTCCCATACGCCGGCAAGCCCCTCTGCAATTTCCGGAGGGAAGGGGCGCATTTCTCCGGAAAGGGTGTTGACTGTTTTTCCGAACAACCGGAAAAGGTGCTCTGTGCGGACTTCAACTGCACCCGCCGCAATGGTGTTTGCAGGGAGCGGGTTCAGTTTTTCCCCGATACGGATCGATTGCGGAGCGAATATTTGCCACAGAAGACCGGGGGGCGTGGAGGTTGTCCCCAAAACTCTGGTGGTACGGAACAGCGGTTTTTCTCCGGGGAGCCGGACACTGGATGTGCCGCTGAAGAGGTTTTCATCCAGCCCGGATGCCCCGGCAGTCAGCCGGAGAGCGGAAAGGCGGATGCTCCACTTTTCTTTTTCACGGTCAGGGAGTTTGGAATGAAGGATATGCAGATGAGCATTGTCTGCAATGGTGTTCAAATTCCGGAAGAAAAAATGATAATCTGTAATATGATAATATGTATTGCTTTCCGGCAGGTATCCGGCAGCTCCCTTTGCATTGTCCACGGCGCATCCCGCCAGAAGCAAGACAGATAATGCGCCGGTCAGCAGCAGAAATGACTTCATTTGATCTTCTCCCATTGATGGTTTTTCCGGGGTTAATGTAGCACATATTTCCAACAGGTAAAGAGAGGATATTTGTTTTTTTCGGTGTTTTTTCTGAAATATATTTGAAAAATTTGCAAAACATGCTAAAGTAATAAATCGACATACAGTCGGAAAAGAGATCTAACAAAAACTGAATTAAAAAATAGAAGGAAAAACAATTATGGCTATGACTTCCAAGTCCGCCGCGAAGCGTCTGCGCAACAGCGTGAAGACCAACCTCCGCAACCGTGCCCGCAAGAGCGAGCTCAAGACCCTCGAAAAGAGTTTCCGTGCCGCTGTCGCCGCCGGTGATAAGGAAGCTGCCGCCGCTCTGTGCAGCAAGTGCTGCAGCAGGTACGACAAGGCTGTGAAGGCCGGTACCTATCATGTCAACAAGGCCGCCAACAAGAAGGGCCAGTTCGACAAGCTGCTCGCCGGGATGCAGGCATAATCAAAAGCCTCATTCAAAGGGTAAAAAAATCCGCTTGATTCGTTCAAGCGGATTTTTTTTGTCCTGATTTCAGAAGGTTATCTGGAAATTTTTTCCTTCATCCCCCGGAAGGGGGGCAAGACACCCACGGGCGGTACGGAAAGTTCCGCCTGGTGGAAGGTGACGCGGCTTCTCCAATCCGGACCGTGAAGATTGATCACTTCTGCGTAATAAAGATCATTTTTCTTCCGGAAAGAACCGATTTCCAGTGTCCGGAGAAGATTTTGATTTTTTTCCGCTGAAGCGGCGTCTGCAAAAAATTCCACTTTCAGGGGGAAATAGTAGTCCCGCAAAATATAGACGCGGACGGCTTCTCCACCTTTGGAGGCCAGCACCAGGATCCGGCAGGGCAGCCCCTTGATCCTGCCCGGGGGCAGCTCTTTTACCAAATCGTAGTGCAGAAAGCCCATGGTCAGGTCTGTGGGGTTCAACCCGTACCGCAGAAGCCGGGATTGTTCCGGGCGTGTCCGCATGGGGCGGACGGCAATGGTCACACCGCCGGCGGCGGACTGGCGCAGAAGCTGGTCGATCCAGTAGCCCTCATCTTCATTGAGGATCAACTGGCCCCGGGTTTTGCCCGGTTCGATCAAAAGCCCCAGATAGATCGGCACACTTTCCATGGTACCGCCCTGTTTTTTGTACTGCATGATGCCATCCAATGCCGCCATACTCCGTCCGGTACGGGGATAACGGGCACGGTCCAGAAAGGCTTCGGCAGAAAGTTCACTTTTTTCTGCCGCTCCGCAGAACACTGCGGCTGACAAAATCGCCAGGGCTGTGATCAATCGCTTCATTATTTTTCCTTTTCCAGAGCCAGTCTGACGGCATCTTCAAATTTCTCAATAAAGTGGATGGTGACTTGTTCTTTGACTTCCTCCGGCAAATCTTCCGTATCTTTCCGGTTGGCTTCCGGCAAAAGGACCGTATGGATCCCTGCACGCAGGGCACCGATCACCTTTTCCCGGATGCCGCCCACGGCTGTAATGTGGCCCCGGAGATTGATTTCGCCAGTCATGGCAAGGCGGGGTTTGACCGCCCGCCCTGTTAGATGGGAAAGCAGTGCCGTCGCCAATGTGACCCCCGCTGACGGACCGTCTTTGGGTGTCGCCCCGTCCGGAACGTGGATATGAAAATTGTTTTCTTCAAAGTGTTCCGGCGCAATGCCCCACTTTTCCGCCTGACTGCGGATGTAACTGTATGCGGCATTGGCACTTTCCTGCATGACTTTGCCGAGGGATCCGGTGAGTTTGAGTTCGCCTTTTCCGGGCATGGAAATCACTTCCACCGGGAGGACGGTGCCGCCGCAGCTGGTCCATGCCATGCCGGTGGCGCAGCCGACCTGCGGGGTCTTTTCCGCTTCGTCCATCAGGAACTTGCGGGGACCCAGAAGTTCCCGGACCATTTCGGCATTGACGGAAACTTTGCTGTCCGGCGGGATCTCTCCGGAAACGATCTTGCGAGCCACTTTGCGGCACAACTGGCCCACCGTCCGTTCCAGCTGGCGGACCCCCGCTTCCCGGGTGTAATAGTTGATCAATTCATTGATGGCGGAAAGCCGGACGGTGATGCGTTTGGCACTCAAGCCGCACTGTTCCAGCTGCCGGGGAACCAGATGGCGTTTGGCGATCTCCCGCTTTTCAATGGCGGTGTAGCCGGGAAGTTCCACGATCTCCATACGGTCCCGCAGAGGACCGGGAATGGTTTCCAGCATGTTGGCTGTCGTCAGGAAAAAGACCCGGCTCAAATCATAATCCGCTTCCAGATAGTGATCCTGAAAAGCACTGTTCTGTTCCGGATCCAGCACTTCCAGCAAAGCAGAGGCAGGATCCCCTTTGACATCGTGGGAAAGTTTATCGATTTCATCCAGCAGGAAGACGGGGTTGACGGTTCCTGCTCGTTTCATCCCCTGAATGATCCTGCCGGGCAGAGCCCCCACGTATGTGCGGCGGTGCCCCCGGATCTCTGATTCATCATGGACGCCGCCCAGTGCGGCCCGGATGAATTTCCGGTTCATGGCGCGGGCAATGGATTGCCCCAGAGAGGTTTTTCCCACGCCCGGAGGACCTGCAAGACAGAGGATGGGGGACTTCCGGTCCGGCTTGAGCTGGAGGACTGCCAGAAATTCCAGAATACGATCTTTTACTTCCTGCAAGCCGTAATGGTCTTCATCCAGAATTTTTGCCGCATGATTCAGGTCCAGAGTATCCATGGATTCCTCGGTCCACGGCACATCCAGCAACCATTGGATATAGGTGTAGGCAATATGGTATTCCGGCGCCGCCTGCGGGATCAGTTCCAGCCGGGCAAGTTCCTTGCGTACCATGGCTTCCACCTTTTCCGGAAGGCGTTTATTCTTCAATTTTTCCTCGATCATGGGGATATCCGGATTGCCGAATTCCTCCCCCAGTTCCCGGCGGATGGCACGCAGCTGTTCTTTCAGGAAATATTCCCGCTGGGGCTGGCTCATGGCTTCGTGGACTTCGCTCTGGATCTGGTTGCCGAGATGGTGGACTTCCACTTCACGGTTCAGCCATTCCAGAAGCATGGCAGAACGCTGTTTGACCGATTTTTCATGCTGCAGCAGGACTTTTTCCGAGGTGGAAAAGTGATAGTTGTCCGCCAGAAGTTCCGTCAGGCGTTCCAGACTGCCCTGATTGGCCGCCGCCATGCGGAATTCTTCCGGGAGAGGCAGCTCTGCAAGCATCTGCTGCAGGGCTTTTGCCGTACCTGCCGCCTGATCCTGCGGGATGGAAACGGCATCGGAAATGCGGGGCTCGTAAACAGAGCCCCGGCATTCGCTGATCTGGCAGTTCCGGAGATGCCGGATCCGTTTGAGGGAGCGGACCAGCACCCGGATCCCGCCATCGGGCAGGTTGACGACTTTGACGATCTTTGCCAGGATCCCAGTCTGCAACGCTTCTTCCTCTGCGCCGCAGTTGAAGCTGGGCAGTGCACGAACATCTTCATTGTCTTCAAAGGTGATTTCGTGATAAACAGCAATCAGCCGGTCCCGGCGCATGGCAAGTTTCATGGCTTCGGTATTGGCTTCGCCCTGAACAGATATTTGCGTCAGGCTGTAGGGGAACAGCACCGGGGTGGGCAAAAGGATCATCGGGGCGAGCTGTTCAAACCCGCCTCCTGCAACTGTTACATTCAAGTTATCCATATATCTCCTGTTGACTCTGCCGGGAAAAATCCGGCGTTAAAAATTACAGATCAAAAACCGTTTCCGGCGCATATTCCCGCAGGACTTCCCCCACAAGGTACAGCGATCCCGCCGCCAGTACCGGCAAATTTCCGGCAAGGGCAAGTGCCGTTGCCTCTTTACTGTTTTCCGCTCCGGAGTACGGAGCAGCAGAGCCTGCGTCTTTTGCCATGTTTGCCAGATTTTCCGGCGTATGGCTGGGGCGGTCTGACTCAATGGGGGTAAAATACCAGTGCCCGGCCAGCGGCGCAAGCAATCGCAGATTTTCTGCCACATCCTTATCCTTGAATCCGGCAAAAACGACTGCGAATTTCTGCCCCGGATGGGCTTCCTGCATAGCTTGCACAAGTGCCGCCGCTCCGTCCGGATTGTGACCGCCATCCACCGTCAGGCGTTCATTTACCAGCTGACAGCGGCCCGGCCAGCGTGCTTCGCAAATGCCGTCCAGGGCTTTTTCCAGAGAAAAATCGAACTTTTCCGCCAGATAACGCAAAACCGGCACTGCCGTCCGGAAATTCCGCCGCTGCATGGCTCCTGCAAGATGCAGCCGTATTTCCCTGCCGCCATAGAAGAAGGATTGATACAACCCCTGTTTATCACTGCGGTAAATTGCCTTTTCCCCCGTTGCCTCCGGATCCGGCCCGGCCATGGGGCAGTGGAGTTCAGCAGCTCTGGCGGCGATCACTTCCTTTGCCTCCGGAGCAAGAAAGCCAGTAAAGAGAGGAACTCCCTGCCGCAGGATCCCGGCTTTTTCTCCGGCGATCTCCCGCAGTGTTCCCCCCAGAAAATGCTCGTGATCCATGGCAATATTGGTGATGATATTGGCCAGCGGATTCACCACACTTGTGGCATCCAGCCTGCCGCCCATGCCGGTTTCCCAAATCACAAAGTCGGTTTCCGCCTCCTGAAAAATCAGAGCCGCCATGGCGGTGGTGACTTCAAAAAAGGTAGGACTTGCCCCCTCTTTCCGCATGGTTTCCGCCGCCGCATCCACCTTGCTGAAAGCCCGGGCAAGGGTTGCTTCATCCACCGATTTCCCGTTGACCCGGAACCGTTCCCGCACATCAATAAGGTGCGGCGATGAATAGAATCCAGTACGGAATCCGCAATGCCGCAATGCCGCTTCCAGCATAGCGCCCACAGAGCCTTTGCCGTTGGTTCCGGCGATATGCAGATAATTCAGATCCAAAGGTGCGCCCGATCGTTCGAACAACACTGCAGTCTGATCCAGACCCAGTTTGATGCCGAACATACTCAGCCGGTCAAGCGCCTGCCGGACTTCCGCCGGATTCACCGGACTCCTTTCGACCAGCTGGGCATGGAAAGGTGGTTCCGGGTGATCAGGAGCTGACGGGCTTTGCCGGTCCAGGTGTCCACAATAAAGAGAGAGGCACGGGGCCCGTCGGACCGTTTGCAGACCACCTGCCGGTTGTCCGGCCCCCATGAGGGCGATTCCCAACGGCCGGGGACGGTGGTGGCGCGCATATTTTCGCCGGTTTTCAAATCCAGTACTGCCAGAGTGTAACTGCCGCCGACAGTGGTGGCATAGATGATCTGGTCATCGTTGGACCAGTCCGGAGTGACCGCTTCCCGTCCCACGCTGGGCAGTTGTTTCGGAGTGCCGCCGGTCACCGGCACAGAATAGATCCGGGGGCGGCCGTTCTGGTCGCTGACAAAGCACACATTTTTCCCGTCCGGACTCCAGCAGGGGGAGGCTTCCACCGCCCGGCCTCTGGTAAGGCGCAGAAGTTTATTGCTGGCAAGCGGGCGCACATACAGATCCACCTGATGATCCGGACTGAGGATCATGGCTACATTGTTTTTATCCGGGCTGACAGCCACGCCGGTATTCAAGCCGGGGAAAGAGGTGATGATCCGGCTTTGCAGGCGGGGGAAGAACCGGGTTTCCACGATTTCGGTTCTGGATTGGGCATAGCGTGTATAGGCAATGGATTTGCCGTCCGGGAACCAGCAGGGTTCCACGCAAAGACTGTTGAAACGGGTGACCTGCTTAATGTCATTGCCGTCAATATCGCAAGTGTAGATCTCTTTGATCCCCCGTGCGGTATCTGCACAGAAAGCGATGCGGGAAAAGCAGAGATTTTTGACATTGAAAAGTTTTTCCAGCAAGGTATCCACCAGCAGTTTGGCGGTTCTCCGTTCATCCGGGGAATGGACGGTCCATGCCGCCAGCGGTGCGCCGCCCATGGCGACCTGCAAAGTGGTACGGCCTCCGGAACTGCTGCCGGTTATGGTGTAATCGGCATTGTCCTGATGGACCACATCAAACCAGCCGCAGGCTTTCAGGAAAGAGCCGACGGCGGCGGAAACATTGCTGTCTCCGGTGATCCCTTTGAAGTTCAAAGTGGGATTTTCCCGGACGCGTCCCTGGATACGCAACCCTTCTTCCGCTCCGGCACTTTCCGGAATTGCCGCCGCGCAGAAACACATTGCTGCAAGGCAAAGAAACAGATAACGCAAATTCACCATAAAAACCTCCCTGAACGGATAGAATCCGGATATTGTTATATATTTTATATACTATAGCACAGTTCGTGTCAAATGCAATTGTTTTCCCGTGGTGTTTCAATACGGTTTCCGGAGAAAAAAATTTTGATGAAATGAAGTGTATTTTTTTGTCCGGACAGTTGCAGAAAAGGGGAATCCGGTGTAGATTAAAGGCACGACAAAATAGAACTGCAAGACACAGGAGCAAACTATGGGCGGCTTTTTTGGAGTTGTATCCGACCATGATTGCGTGAGCGATCTTTTTTACGGAACTGATTATCATTCCCATTTGGGGACCCGCCGGGGCGGGATGGCGGTATCTTCTTCCGGAGGGATCTACCGCAAGATCCATGATATTTCCAGCGTGCCTTTCCGGGCGAAATTTGATTCGGATATCGACTCTTTCCGGGGCAATGCCGGGATCGGTGTGATCAGTGATACGGAGGATCAGCCGTTGACCATTACTTCCAAACATGGCACTTATGCCATTGTTACGGTGGGCAAAGTCGGCAACCTGCCGGAATTGGTCTCCAAAATTTTTGCCGAGGGCAATGCACATTTTGCGGAAAGCTGTGAAGGGGAAATCAATCCCACAGAGCTGATCGCCGCTTTGATCAACCGGGGGAACGATCTGGTGGACGGGATCGTGAAGGCCCAGGAGGCCATCAAGGGTTCCTGCTCCATGCTGATTTTGCACGATAACTTTGTGTATGCCGCCCGGGACCGTTACGGAAGAACCCCGGTGGAGATCGGCAGGAAAAAGGGGGCGTACGCCGTCAGTATGGAAAGTTCTGCTTTCCCGAATCTGGATTACACCTTCTGTCACGAACTGGGCCCCGGGGAGATCGTTCAGCTTTCCGCCAACGGCTTTGAGCAGAAAAAAGCCCCGGGCTGTACGCGGAAATTCTGTACCTTTTTCTGGGTTTATTACGGATACCCCTCTTCCACATACGAAGGCGTCAATTCCGAATACGCCCGCTGGCGGAACGGGTCTTCTCTGGCAGAGGGCGATAAAGGGATGGAAATCGACTCTGTGTGCGGGATCCCGGATTCCGGTATTCCCCATGCCATCGGGTACTCCTATGCCGCCGGGAAACCTTATTTGCGGACATTTGTAAAATACACGCCCACCTGGACGCGGTCTTTCATGCCCCAAAGTCAGAAGGTGCGGGAAAATATCGCCCGGATGAAGCTGATCCCGGTGAAAGAATTGATTGCCGGGAAGCGACTGCTTTTCTGTGACGATTCCATTGTGCGGGGGACCCAGCTCAAAGATACGGTCAAGCGTTTGTATGCAGGAGGAGCCAAAGAGATCCACATGCGTTCGGCCTGTCCTCCTCTGCTGTACGGCTGTCCCTTCCTGAATTTCTCCCGTTCCCGTTCCGAATTGGATCTGGCTGCCCGCCGTGCCATTGCTGCTCTGGAAAAGGGGGAGATCACTGCGGAAAAGATGGAAAAATACAAGGATCCGGAATCTGCAGAATACAAGGCTATGGTCGAATACATCCGCAAGGAGTTGAATTTGACCACGCTGAAATATCAGACGCTGGAACGGCTCCTGAATGCCATCGGGCAGGATGCGGAGAACGTTTGCACCTATTGCTGGAATGGAAAAGATATTGATGCTTGACAAAATATCTCTTCTGTGTTATATTATTTGAAATGTATTTCATCGCGATTCTTCCCCCTGATCGGGGGAGGATTACAGAGAACCATTAGAAGCTGAAAGGTTTGTAAAGTCATGGCCAAGTCATTTGCCGATGCGATTTCCATGGAAATCCGCTCCGATGTCCCCTGCCGCAAAGATTTTGTGTTCACCGTTTCTCCGGAAGCTCTCCGCAAGGAGTCTGCCCGCGCACTGCAGCGTGTCGCCATGGCGGTCAATATTCCGGGGTTCCGCCGCGGCAAGGCCCCTGCGGCTCTTCTCCAGAGCAAGTATGCCGGAGACATTGAAAACGAAGTCAAATGTATGCTGGTTTACTTCGCTTACGATAAGATCGATGCCGCTGATGCCGGTGAAATGCTGAACTGCAATCTGGAAAAGGATATCCAGATCAGCAAAGATGCGGATACTGTTTTCACCATGATCGCTGATATTGCTCCTGAATTTGAAGTGGGCGACTACAAGGCTCTGAAGGTGGATGTTGCCGCTGCGGAAGTCACTGATGAACAGGTGGAAGAGCGGGTGAATTTCTACCGCACTATGTATGCCAACTATGCGGAAGTGGCCGAAACTGCCGCCGCCGGGGATATGCTGAAGGTCAATTATACCAGCGATTTCCCGATGCCGGAAGATGCTTCCGCTTCTTTGAAGCGCCAGCTCCAGGCCGAAGACGGCTATGTCTGGTTGAGCGAACCGGAAATCATTCCGGGCTCCATGGCTGCTCTGACCGGTGTGAAGGCCGGTGATGAACGCACCTTTGATGCTGTTTATGCCGAAGATTACCGCGAAGCCGCTCTGGCCGGCAAGACCGTGAAGTACACGGTGAAAGTTCTGACCGTCCAGCGCAAGAAGGATCTGACGGACGAAGAACTTTGCAGCAAGACCCAGGCTCCCTCCATGGATGAATTCCGCAAGATGCTCCGCACTGCGCTGGAAAATGAAGCCAAGGGCCGCCGTCAGCAGGAACTCTCTGAAAAGATCTACGAAGAACTGGACAAGGCTGTGCCGCAGTTTGATCTGCCCCCGGCTATTCTGGCCAGCGAAACTTCCCGCGAACTCCGTAAGATCGCCAACGAGCTGGTGAAGAGTGCCGAAGATGCGGAAGCCTTCCAGAAAGATACCGCCAAGCACAATGAAGCCGCTGGGGAAGCCGCCAAAAAGACGTTGCGCCGCACCTTCATTCTGCGGAAGATCGCCCAGAAGGAAAACATCACTGTCGGTCAGGACGAAATCAATGCCCAGATCGGTAACATGAGCCGTTACTATGGCTACAAGCCCAACGAACTGCGTAATATGCTGGAAAAGACCGGTGGCATGGGCGAATTGGAACTGGATATGATGAACGGCAAGGTGCTGGATTTCCTTGCCGGCATCTGCGGTTAATGCACTGAACAACGGGGGGAGAGATCGTTATGAAAGATGTAAATTCCTATATGGTGCCGATGGTCGTGGAACAGACCGGTTCCGGCGAGCGGGGGTATGATATTTATTCCCGTCTTTTGAAGGACCGGATCATTCTTCTGGGGACTCCGATCGATGACGAAGTTGCCAATCTGATCATTGCACAGCTGTTGTTTTTGCAGGCGGAAGATCCCAAGAAGGATATTGACCTGTATATCAACAGTCCCGGGGGCAGCGTGACTGCCGGTCTGGCGATTTACGATACCATGCAGATCCTCTCCTGCGATGTCAAGACTTACTGCCTCGGTCAGTGCGCCTCCATGGGGGCGGTGCTGCTGGCGGCAGGGGCGGCGGGCAAGCGTTATGCGCTGCCTAATTCCCGTATTATGATCCATCAGCCCTGGGGCGGGGCGCAGGGGACGGCGTCGGATATCAATATTCAGGCCAAAGAGATCCTGCGTTTGCGTACCATGCTCAATGGGATCCTTGCCAATCACACCGGGCAGACACTGAAGAAGATCGCTTCCGATACGGATCGGGATTTCTTCATGTCCGCTGAAGAAGCAGTTGCTTATCATCTGGTGGATCAGGTTCTGACCCGGGGCGCATGATTTCAAGCGGGGATCGCCGGTTTTCCGTCGGTTCCCGCCGTGCTGTTCCGGCTGAGTGAGCCGTTCTCCTTTGTTCGGAAACAGCAGGAGAACGGTTTTCTTTTTGTGTTTTTCTCGGAAGGACTTACAAAACTATGAGCAAGTCAAAGATCATTTGTGCTTTTTGCGGGCGGCCGGAATCCAAAAATGTGATGATCGCCCGCAGCGGCATTGAGGGCGTGGGGATCTGTACGGATTGCCTGCGTACCGGATATACCAACTTGTGTGCAGAAGAACCTGCGGGCCATGGGAAAGTTCCGGCAGAGATCCGGGCGCTGATCCGTGATATGCAGCTGCCCAAACCGGCAGATTTGAAGGCCAGTCTGGACAGTTACGTCATCGGGCAGGATCGAGCCAAAAAAACCTTGGCGGTGGCCGTTTACAATCACTACAAACGCCTCAAGGCCGGGTTGGAGAATGCGGAGGACGAGGCCGACGGTGTGGAGCTGGAAAAAAGCAATGTTCTGCTTCTGGGGCCCACCGGAAGCGGGAAAACGCTGCTTGCCAAGACCCTTGCCCGGATGCTGAATGTGCCTTTCTGTATTTGCGATGCCACGACTCTTACGGAAGCCGGGTATGTGGGCGACGATGTGGAAAATATTCTTCTCCGTCTGGTTCAGGCGGCGGATTACGATGTGGAGCGGGCGCAGATCGGGATCATTTATGTGGATGAGATCGACAAAATTGCCCGGAAAACGGAAAATGTTTCCATTACCCGTGACGTTTCCGGCGAAGGTGTTCAGCAGGCTTTGCTGAAGATCCTGGAAGGAACTGTTGCCAATGTGCCGCCGAAAGGCGGGCGCAAACACCCCCAGCAGGAATATTTACAGGTGGATACCTCCAAAATCCTTTTTATCTGCGGCGGTGCCTTTGTGGGGTTGGATAAGGTCATCCAGCGGCGGTGCGGCAAGCAGGTTTTGGGGTTCAAACGCCTTGCGGAAGACGGAGCGGACCGGAAAGCCGAAGCGGATGCCGAAGCACTCCGTACCAATCCTCTTGACTTCTGCGAGCCGGAAGATCTGATCCGTTTCGGTCTGATCCCGGAATTTGCGGGGCGTCTGCCGGTGATGGTGAATCTTTCCCCGCTGGATCGGGAAGCATTGATCCGGATTTTGACGGAACCCCGCAACTCTCTGGTCCGGCAGTATCAGAAGTTGATGAAGATGGAGGATGTGGAACTGGAATTTTCGCAGGATGCTCTGGAAGCCATTGCAGACAAGGCGGTGGAACGGGGTACCGGTGCCCGCGGTTTGCGTGCCATTATGGAAGATCTGATGCTTGATGTCATGTACTCTGTTCCCTCCGAAGGTCCTCTCCGGAAGATCCGGGTGGATGGCGGTGCTGTG
Source organism: Lentisphaeria bacterium (assembly GCA_017457105.1). Taxonomy (GTDB): domain Bacteria; phylum Verrucomicrobiota; class Lentisphaeria; order Victivallales; family Victivallaceae; genus UBA1776. The sequence continues at coordinate 61,892 of JAFTIA010000104.1, forward strand.
CGTGGTGAACACGCTCCGGAATTGGTGAAATGAACAGTACGGGTATGGCGACCCGAACCGTGACTGCCCGGCCGGATGAGGAAAGCGGATTGGTCAAACCTCCGGATTTCCGGCAGAAAACGAATCGGCAGTACAAGTTTATCCGGAGCATCGGCTTTGGCGGCATGAAGGCGGTATTGCTTGTTTATGACATGGATACCGGCCGGGAGGTTGCCATGGCGATGATGCCGGATTTTCAGAACCGCAGTCAGGCGGATTTGAACCGCTTTATGGTCGAAGCCCGGATCACGGCCCGGCTGGAACACCCGAATATCATCCCTGTTTATGATATGGGGCTGGATAAGCAGGGGGCTCCCTTTTTTACCATGAAATATTTGCGGGGGGAAAGTCTGGCGCAGTTTCTTCAGCGTGTTCGGGAAGGCGATCCGCAGGCTGCGGCGGAGTATTCCATGGCTCGGGTTTTGCAAATTTTCATCCGCGTCTGCAATGCCGTCAACTTTGCCCATTCCCGTAATGTACTGCATTTGGATATCAAGCCCAACAATGTAAGTCTGGGGGATTTCGGGGAAGTTTCGGTGCTGGACTGGGGGCTTGCCGCGGAGATCATTATCGGGCCGGATGGCAAACGCCGTTTGCAGCGGCCGGTCAGTAAAGGTACGCCGGGATTTATGTCGCCGGAACAGATCATGGGCGGGACGGAGATGGATGAACGGGCAGATATTTATTCTCTGGGGGCCCTGCTTTATACCATGCTGACCTTGCGGAATCCTTTGTGCGGCAAGAGCCCGGATGATATTCTGGAGGCGGCTATGCAGGACAGGATCCCGCTGCCGTCGCAAGCGGAGCCGGACCGGGATATTCCGGCGGCATTGGAGGCCGTGGTCCAGAAAGCCATGGCGTTCCGGCCGCAGGACCGTTATATTTCGGTGCAAGAATTGCGTGACGATGTGGTCAAATTTCAAGCCGGATTTGCTCCGCAGGCGGAAAATGCTTCTTTTTTGCGGCGTGCGGCGTTATTTATCAACCGCAATTTTGTGGTTACAGTTCTTTTGGGGATCATTGCGGTACTGGTAACGGTATTGGTTTTTGTCCTGCAGTGATGCGGGATCAGGGATTGCATTTTATACAGAACAGGTGTATATTCCTCCTGTGCAGGCGTGAGGTGTAAGGTTTTCAGCGGAGAAGGGAAAAATGGCCGGAGCTGCGAAATTTGATAAAAGTCTTTTTACCGCAAATTTCAAGCGGGATTATGTGGCGTTCAGTGCGGTGGCGATTTTTGTTTTGATCGTACTGGCAGAGGTCGGGCTTGCGGTGAGCATTCCCACCTACTTTGTCCGGTCGAATTTGTGGGAACTGCAGATTGCCCGGCAGGATTTGCTGAAGGATTTTGACAGTTTGCGGGGGCAATGCAACCGCTTTGTTGGAAAAACACCGGAACTGACCGAAGAAAACAATATTCTTGCATGGAATCTGAATTTGATGTCCAACTATATCCGGATCAACCAGAAAAAACTTCAAAGAGACGAGGTCCGGAGTTTGAAGGAGGATCTGCAGCAGATGCGGCAGTTGCAGGGGCGGTTGCGCAGCGGGAAGCCGTTCAATCGGCCGCTGAAATTGAAATCGGAAAAGATCCTTGCATCTTTTCGCAATGAATTGGCCCGGGGAGGGAAATGATGAGTGAAGCGTTGCTGAAATATATTGACTGTTTTGCGGATATGCGGGTCGCTGTTCTCGGCGATCTGATGCTGGATGTGTATTTTTGGGGAGATGCCAAAAGGATCTCTCCGGAAGCACCGGTGCCGGTGGTGGATGTTAAGCGGATCACCCGTTGTCTGGGCGGTGCCGGAAATGTGATGAGCAATATCGTTACATTGGGTGGCCACTCTCTGGCATTCGGGATGATCGGCGGCGATGATGCCGGGAAACGGCTTCTGGCAGAGTTGGACCGGTTCGGTGTTGACCGGAGCGGCGTTCTGGTGGATGGTGAGCGGCGTACCACGGAGAAACAGCGGGTACTTGCCGGGCATCAACAGCTGCTCCGGCTGGATCACGAAGATGTCAGCAGTGCTCCGGAGGCTCTCCGGGAAAAATTGGTGGATCAACTGCTTACATTGATCCGGGACCGCCGGATCGATGCATTGATTTTTGAAGACTACAAAAAAGGTCTGCTTTCGGAAGCCATGTTGGAAGTTCTTGTGCCGGAAGCCGCCCGTTATGGGGTGAAAACCGCTCTGGATCCCAAGCCCGGGAGTTTGCTCCCTGTCCCCGGGATCACGGTGATCAAGCCCAACCGCAGTGAGGCCATTAAGATGTGCGGGCTGGATCATGCCGATTCTCTGCCGCTGGAAACGGTGGCGGATGCTTTGCTGGAAAAATGGCAGCCGGAACACCTGTTGATCTCTCTGGCGCAGGACGGTATGGCACTTTTCAGCCGGAATGGCGGAAAAACGGTGATCCCCACCCGGGCAAAAGAAGTTTTTGATGTTTCCGGGGCAGGGGATACGGTGGTTGCTTCCTACATGTTATCTCTTGCGGCGGGGGCTCTGCCGGAGGAGGCGGCGGAAATCAGCAATTATGCCGCCGGTGTCGTGGTTGGCAAAGTCGGGACATCCCCGGTTACAGCAGAAGAACTCCGTCATGAAATCAATTTCGGGAAAAGAATATGAAAAAGACAGTGATTGCAATTCCGGCGCGCTACGGCAGTACGCGTTTCCCCGGGAAACCCCTGGCTCTCCTTTGCGGGAAGCCGATGATCCAGCATGTTTACGAAAAAGCAGCAGCCTCCAAAGCCGCCGCTGTGGTGGTTGCCACGGATGACCAGCGTATTTTTGATGCCGTGCAGGCTTTTGGCGGTATGGCGGTAATGACTTCTCCGGATCACCCCTCCGGGAGTGACCGTATTTGTGAAGCGGTGAAGGATCTGGATTGCGATGTAGTCATCAATGTTCAGGGGGATGAACCGTTGATCCCCACTTCTGTGATCGATCTTCTGATCGATACGATGAGTGGCGGGAATGCCCCGGATATGGCGACTGTGGCGGTCCCCGGCACCCGGGAGGAACTTGCCGGGAATCCCAACAAAGTCAAGGTGGTGTTCGGTGCGGACGGCATGGCACTTTATTTCAGCCGTTCCCCCATTCCGTATCTGCGGGAGGGGGGCGAAGATGTGCCGTTGTATCTGCACTGGGGGATCTATGCCTATCAGAAGCCGGTTTTGCAGCGTTTTGTCACACTTCCTCCGGGAAAACTGGAAATGTGCGAAAAACTTGAACAGCTCCGGGCGCTGGAAAACAATATCAGTATCAAGGTTCTGCTTTCGGACTTGCAGAGTGTGGGTGTGGATACTCCGGAAGATCTGGTGCAGGCCGAAGCCCGTATGCGGGAGGATGCTTGAAGATGCAAGTGATCAAACTGCGGGACAATGTGGTTTTCGGCAACGGTCAACTGGTGTTGATCGCCGGGCCGTGTATGGCGGAAACGCTGGAAGTTTGCATGGAAACCGGTGCTTTTTTGAAGGATCTGACCAGCCGTCTGGGGATCGGTTATGTATTCAAGGCATCCTATGACAAGGCGAACCGTACCAGCGGCAGTTCCCGGCGGGGACCGGGGCTGGAAGCCGGACTTGCCATGCTTTCGGAAGTGAAGGCAAAACTGGATGTCCCGGTCATTACCGATGTTCACGAATCTGCCGAAGTCGCCCGGGTGGCGGAAGTGGCGGATATGCTTCAAATCCCGGCATTTCTGTGCCGTCAGACGGATCTGCTGACTGCCTGCGGTGCCACCGGGAAACCGGTCAATATCAAAAAAGGGCAGTTCATGGCTCCGGAAGATATGCGCGGTGCGGTGGAAAAAGTCCGCTCTGCCGGTTCTTCCCCGGTACTTCTGACGGAACGGGGAAGCTCTTTCGGCTATCATAATCTGGTGGTGGATTTCCGCAGTTTCCCGGTGATGAAGGGGTTTGATGTGCCGGTGGTATTTGATGCCACTCATTCGGTACAGCTTCCCGGCGGACTGGGGAATGCTTCCGGCGGCAACCGGGAATATGTGCGTCCGCTTGCCCGTGCGGCGGCGGCGGTGGGGATCGATGCCCTGTTTACGGAAGTCCATCCCCGTCCTGCGGAAGCGTGGTCGGACGGGGCAAACAGCCTGGATTTTGCTTCTGCTGAACAGGTGATCCGGGAAGTGAAAGCCATTTACGATCTTGTACGGGGGGATGCCTGAAAATGATTCTGCCGGGAAAAGTGTGGGCGGTATTGCTCGGTGGTCTCTTGCTGATGCCGATGGCGGAGGGGGCAAATGCCTTGAGTGAACTGCGGGGCTTGCGGACCAGAGAGTCCCGGATCCCGGTGTATAACAAAGAACGCCTGCAGCTTTTGCTTTACAGTGCAGAGTGTTTTCAAAAGGGCCGATTGCTGGAAATGACCGGTCCGGTGATGGATATTATCCGTTCAGATGCGGATATCGACACTATTGATACAGGGAAAAACACAAAGATCTACCCCCTCGGGGCGTCTTTTGCTGACATTGTAACATTCTGGAGCGGTCATCTTTTCAGTGACGGCGTGGTGGTGACCGGAAAGGCGGATATCGATCAGGAGAATAAACTTGCTGCGGGGGGCGGCAAGGTGTATTTCCGTTCTCCTCTGCTGGACTTGAACGGCGTGGGATTTGATGCGGATTACGGGAAAAAGTCTATTTTTGTCCGGAAGGATGTGAATATTGTTTTGCGTACAGCGGCATCGGATCCCCTGAAAAGCATCAAAAGCGGCAAAATGCCGGAAAAATATGAATTTCTCCGGGGCACGTCGGATACGCTGACGATCGATATGACCAAACGGCTCATTACCCTGTCCGGCAATGTCCGGGTGGTGGAGGATCGGGGGGTGATCACCTGTGAGCGTATGTTTATTGTTCTCCCGCCGGAAAAGGATAAAAAGAAGGTTGCCAAAGGCGATGAAATGAGTATCCGGGGGGTGTCGCAGGTGATTTGCGAGGGCCGGGTACTGGTCAACCGTACCGGCGGACCGGAATTGCAGCAGGCTTCCGGGGAGCGGATGGTTTATGATTTGAAGAAAGGTCTGCTGTCGCTGACCGGCACTGTGGAAACTTTGCCGCAGCTTCGGCAGGGCGGGAATACGCTTCAGGGGCGCCGGATCCATATTTTCCGCAATGAGGAACGGATGCTGGTCATGCAGGATTGCTGTCTGGCTTATATGCAGAAGGATGAGGCCGGGAAACCGGTTCCCATGCGGGCGTATTCGGACCGGATGGATTTTAACAACCGGAGCAATCTTGGTGTGCTGACCGGCAATGTCCGGGTGGAGGATCCCCGGTTTACTTTGCAGTGTGCCCGGATGGATATCCAGTTGCAGGATACCGGTACTCCGGACAAAAAGCAGCAGGCGGCGGTGTCTGAAATCACCGGGATGCCGGAATTTGCGCCGGGCGGTAAAAAAGAGTTGAAGGATATGCACTGTTACGGCAATGTGTATCTGGTGCAGACTTCTGCCGGGGAAAATGCTCTCCGTGCCGCCCATGGCAAAGCCGGGAAAACTTCCGGGAGTGCGGGGCAGACTGCGATCCGTTCCGATCGAGCTGATTTCGGCTATCTTACCAATCTTCTGGTATTCTCCGGGAATGTAAAAGTGCGTGATTCCCGGATGGAACTGGATTGTGATAAGATGGATATTTATCTCAAGAACGGCAGTTCTTCTGCCGGAACTTCCGGCGAGACCGGAATTGCTTCGATTGCCGGGGCGGATGGCAAAAAACAGCTGGATAAAATCATTTGTACCGGCAATGTGGAAACCCGTGAACCCCGGATGAAAATGGATTGCGACAAACTTTCACTTTTCTTTCGGCAGGTGACGGATCCTGCCCGGAAAAATGCTCCCGGGATGTTCCAAAGCCGGGATACCGAACTTGTGGCGGTCCATACTGATGGCAATGTGGTGATGGAAAGTATTCCGGATAAAAAAGCCGCTTCTGCTGATAAAAAGGACAACAAGAGCAAAACTGCCGGGATGCCCTCGTTTGGTGCCGGGAATGCCATGCGGATGACGGCGGATATGGGCCGGGTGGATCTGATCAAAAATATTTCGGAGTTTCACGGAAATGTAAAGGTCCGGGAAGAGCAGGGTCAGCTGGATTGTCAGGATTTGTATTTGTACGGCAAAGAGGCTCCTGCGGCGAAGGCCGCTTCTGCGAAGGCCGTTCCCGCACAGGAAGATGCGTTTGCCGGACTTGACAGTCTGGATGATGATCCCTTTGGCAAAACCAATGCGAAAGAGGTTCCGCAGGTCATTGCTCTTGGGGATGGCAGGGAACTGGATCGTGTAGTGGCGTTAAAGGATGTGGTCCTGATCCGGAAACTTGCTTCCGGCGGGGAACAGCGCGCCACCGGGCAGAAAGCGGAATATTTTGTTTCCCGCCGTCTGGTGGAGTTGACCGGCGATGCGCCGGAATACGCACAGGTCATCGATGCCAACCCGCAGAACAACGGACGGGGCCGGAAAATCACCGTATTCCTGGATCGGGAATCTGTGGCGTTTGACGGCCGGGTGCAGATGGAATTTGATGCCAAAAAAGGTACTCCCGGAGTCGATCTCTAAAAGAACATTTGCAAATGTATATTGATACATCAGCAATTCCAATTCGCGGATGGAACAGCTATGACGGTTACGGTGCTTCCATCTGCGAAGCGGAAGTTCTGGAAAATCTTGAGATTTTTCTGAAAAAACTCAAGCCGGCCGGGTATGAATATTTCTGTCTGGACGCCGCATGGTATGCCGATGGCGGGGCAGAAGAGTGGAGCCGGCTGGCGGCAGAGGGGAAATACCGCTATATGCACATGGATGCGTGGGGGCGTTATATCCCATCTCCGGAGCGGTTCCCTTCCGGATTGAAAAATATTGCAGACCTCTGCCACCGGGCTGGCGTGAAATTCGGCGTTCACATGATGCGCGGACTGCCCCGGCGGGCGGTTCTGGAAAATACCCCCGTATGGGGGACCTCTTATCATGCGCGGGATTTGTATGATCCGGAAAATGATTGCCTCTGGTGCAAATATTGGGCATCCGCCAAAGCCGATCACCCCGGAACACAGGCGTTTTATAACAGTGAAGTGGAATATCTGGCCAACGGGCTGGAAGTGGATTTCATCAAACTGGATGATGTTACTGAACATCCCCGGCATGTGGAACTTTTTGCCAATGCCGTTGCCCGGGTGGAACGGCCCATTGTGTTGAGTCTTTCGCCGGGGAATGAGGTTTGGAACGGTACTTACCGGGCAGTTCTTCCTTTTGCCAATATGATGCGTACCACCGGGGATGTGTGGGATAATGATGCGGACAATCTCCGGAAACTGGAACGCTGGTATGCGCTGGAATCCTGCAATGATCCCCGGTGCCGGTTGGATTTTGACATGATCCCCATGGGAGGCTTGCAGGTCAATGTTCCGCAGTTGGACAAGGCATCGCTGGGGCAGTCCCGGCAGTCCCGGTTGAGTGCCGGGGGCAAACGGACGCTGATGACGATCCTTGCCATGACCGGGTCCCCCCTGATTTTCGGTGGGGCATTGCCGTTTACGGCGGAGGAGGATCTGGAGCTTGTGACCCATCCTGAAATGCTGGCGTGTCAGCAGGCCTGTCAGGTCGGGCGGCGCATGAGTTGTTTCCGGCATCTGGATATCCGGCGGTCTGTTTCCCGGGTGGATGAATATACCGGCTGGATCGGGCTTTTCAATACAACGGGCATCGACCGGCTTTTCCATGTATCGGCAGAAGAGCTGGGATTGTCTGTGTGGCCGGAACTGACGGATGTGTGGACGGGACAGCCGGTAACGCCCGGAGAAAACGGTCTCTGGGAAGCTGTGATCCCTGCCAATGGAAGTTGTTTCTGGAAATATCACATCTTATGCGGCCGGAAAAGCTGCTGAAGATCAACGTAAACTGCTTATAAGGAAGATTCGAAAATGAACATCAACGGTAAAAAAATTCTGGTGACAGGCGGCGGCTCCGGATACGGCAAGGGCATTGCCGGTGTTCTTGCAAAATGCGGCGCAGAAGTCTGGATCACCGGCCGCAGAGAGGAAAAACTTAAAGCCGCCGCTGCTGAGTTGGGCGTAAAATACTGCTGTGCAGATGTTGCAAACCCCTCCGACTGGGATAAGGTGATTTCCCTTATGGGCGGTATAGATGTTCTGGTGAACAATGCCGGTTGGGGCGGCAACCTTGTGCCGGTAGCAGAGCAGCGCGATGAAGATATTATTGCAACCATCAATACCAATCTTACCGGTGTTATCATGGGCTGTTCCCGTGCGGCAAAAATCATGCAGCAGCAGAAATCCGGAACCATCATCAATATTTCAAGTGTCTGTGCTCTTTATGCCTGGCCCGCCTGGAGTGTTTACACTGCTGCCAAAGCCGGCCTTGCTAAATTCAGTCACGGTCTTTATACGGAACTGCGGCCATACGGAGTGCGGGTCACCTGCCTTACGCCGTCATGGGGGCAGACCGAATTCAACACGGCGGCGAACATCTCGGGAGCATCGGAGAACCCGGAACTTGCCGGGAAATGCACCTCTCCTGAAGAACTGGGAAATCTGGTCAAAACAATACTGGAAACCCCGGATCATCTGGTGATTCCCGATGTCACGATTCAGCCCATGGTCCAGGATATCACTCCGTTTTAAAAATGAAACTCTTTTTTGAGGCAGAAACCTTTGCCGATCCGGGCGGCTGGGTGATCGATACGCAGAGTTACGAAACCTGCGCCTTTGCCTATTTGCTTGCGCACGGCATCGGGAAAAAGGTTGCCGATGCCCGGACGGATGCGGTCATCCCTCAAACTGGCACTTACCGTGCCTTTGCGCACACCAGAAACTGGAGTGCCGTCTGGAACCGGGGGACTCCTGCAGGAAAATTTCTGCTCAAAATGGACGATGTACCTTTTGAACACACGTTGGGGACAGCTTCTCAAAACTGGAGCTGGCAATTTGCCGGTGTTATGGAACTTTCCGCAGGCAAACACACTTTATCGCTTGAAGACCTTACGGGATTTGATGCCAGATGCGATGCCGTTTTGTTGACGGATGAAGCTGACTTTGTGCCGCCTGAGAGCAAAGACGAGCTGATCAGGTTCCGCCGAGAGTGCTGCAATACGGTCATAGAGGATGATCCTGAAGTTTATGACCTGTTGATTACCGGCGGCGGTTTTGCCGGGTTATGCATGGCGATCTCGGCGAAAAAACTCGGTCTTAAAGTGAAAGTCATCCACGATCGTCCGGTGGGCGGCGGCTGTGGAAGTTCTGAAGTGCGTGTATGGGTGGGGGGCGATGCACATACGGGTATTTATCCCAATATCGGTCATGTTGCCGCGGCAATAAGTCCGGTTGCAGGTGTCCCCGGCATGAAGAAAGAGAAACGCTTTTTTGAGGATGAACGCAAAACCATTCTGCTTGATGAACCGGCGGAACTGCTGTTGAACGAACTTGCCGTTGCCGTAGAAATGGAGCCGGATGATCCGCAGAAAATCCGTTCGATTGTCACCCGTTCGGTGAGAACAGGCCGGGAAACCCGCCGTTTCGCCAGAATGTTTGCAGACTGTTCCGGAGACGCATTTGTAGCCAGAAAAGCCAACTGCCGTACCATGTACGGTTGCGAAAGCCGGGATGAGTTCAATGAAAGTCTCGGCCTGGAAAAGGTTTCCAACATGGTGATGGGGCACTCGACTTTGTGGGAGACCCGCCGTATGGATCACCCGGTGGATTTTCCTGACATAGACTGGGGAATCGAATTGAATGACCGGAATGCCCTTGCACGGCTCAATTGCTGCTGGGATTGGGAGTGCGGACAATTCAGAAATCAGGTAACGGACATTGAATACATCCGCGATTATGGGATCATGACCTGTTACGCCAACTGGTCATTCCTTAAAAACCGCTCCGCCCAAAAGGAGCAATGGCGCAATATGGAACTTGAATGGCTCTCCCCCATCGGCGGAAAACGGGAAAGTTACCGCGTGGTGGGAGATTTGATTCTTACCCAGAATGATATTCAGAACGATGTTGTCTATCCTGACGGATCCGCTTCTGCGTCCTGGAGTATAGATTTACATCTTCCTGACCCGGAAAATATGGAAAAGTTCAGTGAACCCTTCCAGTCTTGTGCATACCATGTGGGATTGCGCAAGCCCTATCCCATCCCGTACCGCTGTCTTTATGCGGCAGATTGTTCCAATCTTCTGCTGGGCGGCAGGTGTATCAGTGCCACGCATGTTGCTTTTTCGTGCATACGGGTCATGCGTACGCTCGGCTGTCTTGCCGAAGTTGCGGCGATGGCCGCCGAAATTTGTTTCAGACACGATTGCACATTGCGTGAAGTGTATTCAAAATATCTCAATGAGCTCAAAGATTCCATGAAAGAAGGCATTCCCGATATGGGGCAGCCCTGCGCATGGGGGACCGGATATCATGAAGCGTATCACTTTATGCGTCCTGTCGGCAGTGTCGGCAATGAAGATGATGAAAATTGCTGGATCCGCCTTGATGAAAACAGCGTGCCGAAAAATCCGCTACACCCGGAACTGCAAAAGGCACTTGAAAAACTTGATATCATTCAGCAGAACGGTAAAAAATTTGAGCTGTCCTGACCGTTGTTGAGAAATCAAACTGCCGGCGGCGAATATTCTGCTTGCGTATTTGACAAAACTTCTGCACGGCGGTATATTGCTTCACTAACCTTAATATAATGTGTAACAGGGGAGGGCAGGTGTATCCCCCCTTTTTTATGTGAGGAAAAAATGGATTATCAGAAGATTCTGACGGATATTCTGCAGGCGAATGTTGATGCCGGCCGGGAGGTCGGGGCGCAGGTCTGCCTGATGAAGGACGGCAAGCTGCTTGCGGATGTTTGTGTGGGCAATATGGGGCCGGGTTTGGAAGACCGGCCGGTGCAGTCGGATACATTGTTTCCGGTATTTTCCACCGGCAAAGCCTTTTTTTCCACCGCCGCATTGCGGATGGTGGAGCGCGGAGAACTGGAACTGGATATGCCGGTTCGGGAAATATGGCCGGAATTTGCCTGCAACGGCAAGGAAAATGTGACGGTCCGGCATATTTTCATGCACCGTTCCGGAGTCTGTGTGCGTCCTTATTACCGGGAAATTGCGGAAATCAATGATTGGAATTTGATGCGGAGCCGGGTGGAACAGCACGAGGCAAAGTTTCCGCCGGGGACGGCGACCCGTTATCAAACGGTGAATTACGGCTGGCTTCTGGGGGAATTGATGATGCGGCGGGATCCGGCAAAGCGGGATTTGCGGACGATCATTCAGGAGGAAGCTCTGCAGTTCAGCGAACCCCGGGAAATCTGGTTCGGGGTGGATGACGAAGCGGCGGCAAAGACCGTGACGCTGGTGGAATACGAGTTCCCGGAGGGGATCCCCGCTGATCCGCCGCCCTGGGATTATGAACTTTCTTTGATCATGAATACGGACAGTATCCGGCGGGATTGTCTGCCCGGATTCAACTGTATTGCTTCTGCCAGAGGGATGGCGGCGCATTTTGATGCACTGCTTCAGGGAAAGATTTTGCAGAAATCCACGATTGATGCTGCTTGTGTGGATATTTCCAAACCGGGTGATATTGCTTCTCACGGATTGGGTTACGCCGTATTTGATAACGGACGGCGTTTCGGTCACGGCGGCTACGGCGGATCTTTTGCCGGATGTGACCGGGAAACCGGTATTTCGTATGGTTATACCCGGGTGAAAATGGGCCCCGGCCCTTTCCATGATCAGCTGATGGCATTGATTGCGCCCGGTGCGGAAGCGGTGGAAGTGGATTTGAAAACAGGGCAGCGGATCAACTGATCCGGCAGAAGGGAAGCGGTTATATCATGCAGGAAAAAACATTTGAATTTCAGTTTCGCCGTGCGGAACTTTTTCTGGATCGGCTGCAGGGGACTTTTTTGACAGATGCCCGGCCGTTGACGGCACTTTTTGCTTTTTCGGAGAACCCTGTTCCTGTGGAAGAATGGGCGAAGTTGAACTACGAACCTATTGAAAAAGGGGCAAATTGGGCGCAGGACAAAGCATGGAGCAGCGGTTATTTTGTATTGTCCGGCAAAATGCCTGTGCAGGAAGCTGCGGGGCGTGTCCCTGCGGTGCGGCTGAATTTTTCAGGCGAACTTCTGGTAACGGATATGGCGGGGAAATGCCGTTGCGGTCTGACAAGTTATTCGGTGTTTGAGACGCATTGCACCCGGGAATATCACCGTATCGGCGATTTGGTGGCTGCGGACGGGACATTTTCTTTCCGGGTGGAAGCGGCGGCCAATCATCTTTCCGGGATCCACATGCCGTGGGAGTATCTTCCCCGGGAAAATGCGGACCGCAATTACTACCATACCTGTATTGAACACATGGATTACGGCTGGTTTGATGAAGATCGGTTCCAGCTGGCCATGGATGTGCAGCTTCTTCTTCAGCAGGCGCAGTTTCTGAAGGGTCGTCAGATCCGTGTCCGCCGTATCGTGGCGGCTCTTGCCCGGGCGATCGATGTTTATGCAGAAAATCCGGAAAACAGTGCCGCCGCCCGGAATGAGCTGAAAGCGGTGCTTGCATGTCATGCAGATGCTTCTTCTTTGCAGACTACGGCCGTGGGGCATTCCCATATCGATACCGCCTGGATGTGGCCGGTACGGGAATCCATCCGGAAATGTGCCCGCACCTATGCCTCCCAGCTGGAATTGATAGCGCGTTATCCGGAATACATCTTCGGCGCGTCTGCCCCCCAGCATTTTGCTTTTCTGAAGCAGCACTATCCGGAATTGTATGCCCGTGTGAAAGAGGCTGTCAAGGCGGGCAGGATCGAACTTCAGGGCGGCATGTGGGTGGAGGCCGATACCAATCTCACTTCCGGGGAAAGTCTGATCCGGCAGTTTGTGCATGGGAAAAACTTTTTCCGGGACGAATTCGGTGTGGAAGTCACCAATCTGTGGATCCCGGATGTGTTCGGTTATTCCGGCGCATTGCCGCAGATCGTCCGCAAAAGCCGGTGTGATTTTTTCCTGACCCAGAAACTTTCGTGGAACAAATATAACACTTTCCCGCACAATACATTCCGTTGGATCGGGATCGACGGCAGTGAAGTGGTGACTCATTTCCCGCCGGAAAATACCTACAATTCCCGTCTTCTGCCGGAAACGCTGGTGGAGGCCGGGGAACGGTTTGTGGAAAATGATTTTCTGACAGAATCCATGTCGCTTTTCGGCATTGGTGACGGCGGCGGCGGGCCCCGGGAGGAATATATCCAGGCGGGATTGCGGCAGAAAGATCTGGAGGGTTCGCCCCGCATTTCCTTTGGCACTGCGGACAGTTTTTTCCGGCGGGTGCTGAAAATGCGGGACAGGCTCGCCAGCTGGCACGGCGAATTGTATTTTGAAACCCACCGGGGGACTTATACCACCCAGGCCAAAACCAAAAAGATGAACCGGAAAAATGAATACGCCCTGACAGCGGTGGAAATGCTGTGGAGCATGCTGCCGGAAAAGGATTATCCCAGAGAGGATTTGGACCGGTTCTGGAAATTGCTTTTGCTGAATCAATTCCATGATATCCTTCCGGGTTCCTCCATCAAACTGGTTTATGACACTACGGAAGCGGAACACCGTTTGATTGCGGAAGGGTGTGAAAAACTTCTCCGGCAGGCTGCGGAAAAGATGTTCCAAAACAGTCCGGATACGGCCGTGGCGGTGAATCTCCTTTCTTCTCCGGTGGAAAGAAGTTTCAAACTGCCGGAAAATTGGCAGGCGGCAGAACGGGCCGATGGTGAAGCCGCATTGTCCGGAAACGGTTACCTCCGGACGGTGATCCCGCCCTTTTCCGCAGTCACTCTCCGGAAAAAGGAGGCGGCTGTTCAGGAACCCTGCACCGTCACCGGCGGAACTGTTCTGGAAAACGACCTTATCCGGTATATATTCAACGGTAACGGCGAACTGATCTCCGCCGTGGACCGTACCTCCGGCAAGGAACAGCTTGCCCCCGGCGGCCGTGGCAATATTCTGACTTTGTATGCGGATATTCCCAATAACTACGATGCGTGGGATGTGGAGGAATTTTACCGGGATAAGCCCTTTGCCCACGCCCGGCTGACTTCCATGCGGCGGCTTGATACGCCTGTGCGGCAGACTCTTTTCTGCAGATATGAAATCGGCAGTTCCGCAGTGGAACAAGTCATTTCTCTGGATGCCGGGAGCAGGGGACTGCGTTTTGACACCCGGGTGGACTGGCAGGAGAACCATAAATTTTTGCGTACTGCTTTTGAGACGGCATATACCCATGTTCAGAACGGTATTTTTGACATCCAGTACGGTTATCTGACCCGTCCGGCGTACGTGAATACCTCCTGGGATGCGGCACGGTTTGAGAGTTGCGCCCACCGGTTTGCGGATTTGTCGGATATGGAAAGCGGCGTTGCGCTGTTGAATGACTGCAAATATGGTTATTATGTGCGTGAAGGGGTACTGGATCTGGCATTGCTGCGTTCTCCCCGGACGCCGGATCATCTGGCGGACAAGGGTGAACAGTTATTTACGTACCTTTTCCTGCCCCATACCGGAGCTTTAGCGGAATCCGAGGTGCAGGATCGTGCGGCAGAGCTGAACCGTCCGCCGCTGGTGTTTGACGGATTGTCCGGCAGCCTGCCGGTGCCGTTCCGTCTGGACGGTGATGGCGTCACGCTGGGCGCAGTGAAACGGGCGGAAAAGTCGGAAGATCTGATCATCCGTCTGGCGGAAAAGTCCGGCAGACACAGCAAGGCGGTTTTGACATTCCCGCAGAGTGTCTGTATCAGTGCCTGCGACATGCTGGAGTGGGAAGATCTTTCGCCGGCGGAATCCACCGATCGTCTGGAACTGGAATTTACGCCCTTTGAAATCAAAACATTGCGGATCAAACGCTGAAAACGCCTTGCTTGCCGCCGGGACTTTTTTGCTGTGGAAAAAGTCTGTTCCGGTGCTTGAAAAAAAGCGATTTTGTGGTAAAGTATCCTGACTGATATATTTATAGTATAAGGAGAGCTGTTTTATGGCGAATGAACTTAATCGGGACACTTATTTGTCCAAGCACGTCGGGGATTTTGCAGATACCTGCGTGATCAATGGCGTGACTTATCAGAAAGTGGATGACCTGCGCTACGGGACCAATCCCCATCAGTGCGCCGCTTATTACAAGCCCGTCGGAGCGGATTGTGTTATCGGCGATATGAAGGTTTTGAAGAATGGCAAGAGCGGTCTTTCCCAGACCAATCTGGAAGATATTTCCTACGCTTTGAACATCGTCAAGTTTTTTGACCGGCCCGCCTGTGCGGTGATGAAGCACGTCAACCCCTCCGGTGCGGCGGTCCAGTGCGGAAACGAAACGCTGAAAGCCATCTATCTGAAAGCCCGTGATGCAGATGCCCGTGCGGCTTTCGGCAGCGTAATCGCTTTCAATGAAGAAGTGGATGCCGATACCGCCCGTGAGATCATGTCCACCTTCTGCGAATGTGTGGTGGCTCCCTCTTATGCGGAAGGCGTGCTGGACATTTTCAATGACGGCGAAACCTACAAATTGAATAAGCATATCCGCATCCTGCAGTGCGGCGATCCCCGGAAACTGCCCCGGTATGTGGGGGATAATTCTGTCGGCCATAACACCATGAAGGTTCTGGCGGATGGTTCTGTGGTGATTGCCGAACCTTTGATGACCAATCTGCGTTCTGCGGCGGATCTGCGCCTTGCGGAAGCGGAAAACAAGCGTTGCGGTTTCCAGAAAGCGGCTTGTCAGGCTTCTCCGGATCAGTTGGATGATCTGCTGTTTGCCTGGTATGTGAATTTGAGCGTGCGGTCCAACGGTGTGGTCATCGCCCGTCATGGGCAGACCCTCTGCGTGGGGACCGGTGAACAGGATCGTGTGGGTGCCATTGAACAGGCTGTGGTCAAGTTCGGCGAGAAGTATCAGGGGGCGGAAACACTGCAGGGTGCAGTGATGGCCAGCGACGGCTTCTTCCCCTTTGCCGATGGTCTGGAAGTTGCCGCCAAGGCCGGGATCACGGCGATCATCGCTCCCTCCGGCTCTCTGCGGGATGCCGATGTGATCGCCCGTGCCAACGAGCTGGGTGTTGCGCTCTATCATGCTCCGGAACGGATCTTCTCCCACCACTAATTTAAAATAAGGATATTACTTTATGGCGATTGCAAAGAAAATGCGGGACCGGAAGGCCCTGGATGCCGAAATCAAGAACAGTTTGAGCGGCGGCATTGGTGAGTTTGAACTCTTTTTTGCGGAACACTGGAAAGCGTTGGTCGTTGGCGGTCTGGCCGTAGTTGTGGCTATTGGCTGTATTTTCGGTGTTCGCAGTTGGATGCAGGAGCATGAGCGTGCGGCGCAGAATGCTCTGTCTTCTGCTCAAACGGTGGAACAGTTGGAAAAGGCCTTGCAGGAATATGGTTCAAACAGCAGTGCGGTGTTTGCCCGTATCCGTCTTGCACGGCTTTACATGGATGCCAAAAAGATCAAGGAGGCGGATGCCCAGTACAAGAAGCTGGAAACAAGCGGCCTTCCGCCGGAAATGCTGCTCCGTGTCAGGATCGACCGTGGATACCTTCTGGAAAAAACCGGTGATTTGAAAGGTGCCGCCGCCCACTTTGCCGCTTGCGCCGTGACACCCGGTGCCGCTTCTGTACTCCGTGCCGAAGCGGATTTCGCCGCGGGCCGCCTTTACGCAGCTCTGAACAACAAGGATCTGGCAAAGAAACATCTGGAAAGTTGTGTCCGCCTGCAGAATCAGGTTGGCATGGCCGGGCAGCAGTGGGTTTCCTTTGCACAGTTCCTGCTCCGTGGAGAATAAGGAAGTGAATCTTGCCAGAGCGCAGCAGACATTGCTGCGCAGTCTTTATACCCGTCACGGCCGGAAAAAATCCGGCCTGTGTGTAGCCGAAGGCATCCGGTCGGTGGGCGAATTATGCGCCGCCATTCCGGATGCCGTTGAATTTTTTGTGTGTCTTCCCGGTGTGCGCCCCCCCGTGGACTGCGCTCCTGTGTACGAAGTTTCCGAGTCTGTATTTTCCTCTTTGTCCGCTACGGTCAATGGGCAGGGGCTTCTGGCAGTGGCACGCATCCCAGCTCCGGCAGACAACAGTATCGTGCCAATGGATCCCTATTTACTGGCATTGGACCGGGTGGGGGATCCGGGGAATTTCGGGACGATCTGCCGCACGGCCAAGGCATCCGGCCTGCAGGAACTCTGGCTTACAACCGGGTCGGTGGATCCTTACGGGGATAAGGCACTCCGGGCGGGGTTGGGCTCCCAGTTTTCCATGCGGATCCGTTTTTTTGCCGATTTGCAGAGCCTTGCAGAGGCCGCCAATGCTTTCGGATACGGGCCGGTTTGGCTCACGGATCCTCATCAGGGGGAAAATTTGTATCATGTGGAGGATCTGTACCGGAAAAGTGTTCTGGTGATCGGCAGTGAGGGCGCAGGTGTGGGCGAGTTGGCAGGTGCGAGCCGTGTGACCATTCCCATGCCCGGCAACTTTGAATCATTGAATGCGGCGCAGGCGGCCACTATTTTTCTCTTTGAAGCTGTTCGCCGTCAATTTTCATAAGCGTGAATATATGATGAAAAGGAAAATTCTTATTACAGCCGGTCCGACCCGGGAAAAATGGGATGCGGTGCGTTTCCTTTCCAACCGCTCCACCGGGAAAATGGGCTATGCGCTGGCGGAAGCCGCCCGGGATGCGGGGTACGATGTCACGCTGGTTTCCGGGCCGGTCGATCTTGCGCCGGTGGAGGGGGTCACCATGGTGAAGATCGAAAGTGCCGCCGAAATGGCGGAGGCCGTAAAGTCCCGGTCGCCGGAAATGGATGTGGTGATCATGGCGGCGGCTGTGGCAGATTACCGTCCTGTACATATCCATCAGGGAAAAATGAAAAAACTTCCGGGAAATCTCACGCTGGAATTGGAACGGACGGAGGATATTCTTGCCTCTCTGGGGCAGATGAAACCGGAAGGGCAAATCCTGGTGGGGTTTGCCGCAGAAACGGATGATCTGCTTCTCAATGCCGCCGGGAAACTGCAGCGGAAAAATCTGGATTGGATCATCGCCAACGATGTCAGCAAGCCGGATCGCGGGTTTGGCACAGCCACCAACGCCGTCACCATGCTGGGGAAAGATGGCCGGAACATCGATGTCCCGCTGGCATCCAAAGCCGTGATAGCCGCTACGATTCTTGAAACGATTCTTGCCTGACCCCGGTTGCCGGATGTTTTTTTACATTCTTCCGTCCCTGGATGATCCGCGGGGCATAGCCGTCTGTATAGCAAGTGCGGTCTTGTTCCGGCCTGTACTTTGCAGAGATCCAGACTTGAAAAAAAAGAATTCGGGATTAAAGTAAGTGTTTCATGTATAAAAGCGGAGACAGGATGAAAAAAATTCAAAAATTTTTTAAAATGGACTGGAAAATTCTGCTGACTGCATGTATATTATTGGACCGATTTATGTTCGGAGGCGTGTGTGCATTCGGGCATAACGGGGAGTTTGACGATCAGGAAATGGCCGGGATCGTAGTGCGTGTGAAGCCGGAAGATGCGAAACGGCAAGCACTTGCAGGAGATCTCCGGCGCCAGTTGGATGAAGCAAAACTCGCTTCGGCAAGACTGGAGGCGGAGAACCGTGCATTACGGGCTTCGGCAGACCGCAGTCGTCATGAGTTGATTGAGTTAACAAAGATGTATCAAGTGCAGAATGGGCAGTATCGCCGGCTCCAGCTGGTTCTGTCCGGCGCGTTGGCAAGCGGAAAAGTGCGAAGCGCCGGGGAACGGGAAGAACAGCTGTTGAAAGCTTTATCCGATACAGCCATGAACGGCGGAACGCTTGCCATGAAAACCGTTCAATTCTGCGAACAGATGGAGAATGAGCTTCGGCGTTTGCCGGTCGGGAAGGTCCGGCAGGCGGAACTTCAGCTGGTGCTGGAGGATTTGAAGCGCAATTCCCGTCAGTTCATCGGTCAGACATCTCCGGGGGATGATCAGAACCGGCTGGAAAAATGCCGGATCCTGGCAGTAAACCGGGAGTTGTCGATCGTTATCCTGCCAGTGGGGGCGGTCCATGGTGCGTTTTATGGGCTGAATTACCACGTTGGGAAGGGCCAAGCCGAGTTGCGAGTGGTCGGGATACGGCCGTTTGTCGCGGCAGCTCGGGTTGTATCCGGCAGGATTGAAGACCTGTCTCCGGGAATGGAGGCCGCGGCAACCAAACAACAAGCGGTGGAAAAATTCCGCCAGAAGTAAGAGAGAACCGGATTATGGAAGTTAAAGTTAGAGCTTTGACGAAGAATGTGCGGATATCTCCGGAAAAGGCGCGTCAGGTGTCGCGTCTGATCCAGGGCAAGTCCGTGCAGGAAGCCCTGGCGATCGTCGAGTTGAGCCCCCGGAAGGCCGCCCGTCTCATCGGTGAGACGTTGCGTTCTGCGGTGGCCAATGCAGAGAACAACATGAGTTTGAACCGTCAGGATTTGAGCGTTCATGCTGCTCTGGTCAGCCCCGGGCCGATCATGAAGCGTTTCCGTCCGAAAGCACGCGGATCTGCGGGCCGGATTCGGAAACGGACCAGTCATCTGGAAATCGTTTTGACGAACAACCAATAAGGGACAGTATCGTGGGACAGAAAGTTAATCCTATCGGATTGAGAACCGCGCTGACCAAGGATTGGGAATCCCGTTGGTTTGCCAACAAAGCGCAGTTCGGTGAATGGCTCCATGAAGACTTGCGGATCCGCAAGTTCATCAAGGAAGAATACAAAATCAATGGCAAGGAAAAAGGTAAGACGGAATTGGCCGGCAACGCTGCCGCCATCGCGCGCATTGTGATCGAACGTTTTGCCAGTCGTGTCCGCGTCATTATCTACTCTGCCCGCCGCGGCGTCCTGATGGGGCGCAAAGGTGAGGAAGTCGACGCTCTGCGTCAGGCTATTGCCAAGTTGCAGCCGGGTAAGGAAGTGCTGCTCGAAGTGGTGGAGATCCGTCACTCCGAAGTGAATGCACAGCTGGTTGCGGAAAGTATTGCTCAGCAGTTGGAACGCCGCATCGGTTTCCGCCGTGCGATGAAGCGTGCCATCCAGCAGGCCATGGATTTGGGCGTGGATGGTATCAAGATCAACTGCGCAGGCCGTCTCGGCGGTGCCGAACTGGCCCGTGAAGAGCAGTACATGGAAGGCCGGGTGCCGCTGCACACGCTGAAGGCGCGCATCGACTACGGTTTTACCGAAGCGGAAACGACGTCCGGAAAGATCGGCGTCAAGGTATGGATTTGCCACAAAGAGGGTATGGAGGATCAAGATTATGCCGCTAATGCCAAAAAGAGTAAAGTACAGAAAGGTACAGCGCGGAAGTAACGCTGGTCTTGCCACCAGCAATAACAAGCTGGATTTCGGCGACTTTGCGCTCCAGACGCTGACCCGCGGTTTTGTTTCCAATAATCAGATTGAAGCAGCTCGTGTGGCGATCACCCGTCACCTGAAGCGCCGCGGTAAAGTGTGGATCCGGCTGTTCCCCTACCGTTCGTTCACCAAGAAACCCTTGGAAGTCCGTATGGGTAAGGGAAAGGGTAACGTTGAAGGCTGGAACGCGCCGGTGAAACCGGGCCGTATCCTGTTTGAAGTGTCCGGCTGCAGCGAAGCTGTGGCCCGCGAAGCGATGAGCCGTGCGGCGAACAAGCTCTGCTTGCGTTGCAAGTTTTTGTCTCGCGAAGGGTAAGGTGCCGATATGAAGAGCAAGGAAATTCGTGAACTGACCGACGCGGAACTGGTCAGCCGGATCGGCGAACTCCGCCGGGAGAAGTTGAATCTGAAGATCCAGCTGCGCACTGGTCAGCTTGAAAAGACCGCGCGCTGCCGGACGGTCCGCCGCGATATCGCCCGTCTGCTCCAGGAGCAGGGTGTTCGCGCAGCCAAAGCAGAAGAGGTGAAATAATGAGCGAAGCAACTGTTCAGACCCGTGGGTACCGCAAGGAGCGGATCGGCGTGGTGGTCAGTGACGTTCAGGATAAGACCATTGTGGTGAAGGTCGACCGCCGGACTCAGCATCCGATGTACAAGAAAGTCGTCAAGGTGCGCCGGAAGTTTACCGCCCACGATGAAAAGAACGAAGCCAAGGTCGGCGATACCGTGCGTATTGCTGAAACCCGTCCGCTGAGCAAAAACAAGTGCTGGCGGCTGATCGAAATCATCAGCCGTTCTGCGGAATAAAACGCCGGGAGACAAAAAATGATTCAGATGCAAACTGTTCTCGACGTTGCCGACAATTCCGGCGCCCGCGCCCTCCGTGTGATCACGGTTCTGGGGCAGGCCCGTACCATTGCCGGTGTGGGTGATATTGTGACCGCCGCTGTGATCGAAGCGATCCCGGACGGGACCGTGAAGAAGAAGCAGGTCGTCCGTGCTGTTGTGGTCCGTACGAAGGCCAAGATCCGTCGCGCAGACGGTTCCTACCTGAGTTTTGACAACAACGCCGGCGTGGTCATCGACAAAGAAAACAACCCGGTGGGTACCCGTATCTTCGGACCGGTTGCCCGTGAACTGCGTGACAGAAACTTCATGAAGATCGTTTCTCTTGCGCCGGAGGTGTTGTGATGAAGCGTTATCATGTGAAAAAAGGCTCCAAAGTCTTCGTGAATTCCGGCAAGTGGAAGGGCGAAGTCGCCACCATCAAGGCGATCCTGACCGACAAGGATCGGGTCGTTCTTGAGTTTGCTGACGCCAAAGACCGCAAGATCGGTCGCCGTACGCTGAAGCGCAGCCAGGCCAATCCGAATGGCGGCATGGTGGAGCGTTCTGTGTCGGTTCACGTTTCTAACGTCGCTCTGTTCGATGAGAGCAAAGCGGACAAAAAAGCGGAGAAGTGATCTATGCCCGACATGATGCAGAAATATAAGCAGGAAGTGCGTCCGGCGCTGCAGGCCAAACTGGGCTGCAAGAACGTCATGCAGATTCCGAAGCTTGAAAAGATTGTCATTTCCACCGGTATGAAAGCCGGGGTGGAACGGGATACGTTTGCCGAGGCTCAGAAGCAGATCGGTCTCATTACCGGTCAGCAGCCCGTCATCACCAAAGCCCGCAAGAACGTCGCGAACTTCAAACTCCGCGTCGGCATGCAGATCGGTGTGATGGTGACCCTGCGCGGTTCCCGTATGTATGAATTCCTGGACCGTTTTGTCCACAACGCCATGCCCCGCGTCCGCGACTTCCGCGGTATTTCGCCGAAGGGCTTTGACGGTGCCGGTAACTACAACGTCGGCATTCCGGACATTGCAGTCTTTGCGGAAATCGACCAGGATAAGCTGAAATATCCGCTGGGGATGAATATCACCATGGTGACGACTGCCACCAATGATGCGGATGCTTTTGAGCTCCTGAAGATGCTGGAGATCCCCTTTGCGGATCAGGGAAAGAAGGAATAAGACAAAATGGCAAAAACCAGTTTGATTGCGAAATCCATTCGCGGCAGCAAGTTCAAAGTGCGGAATTATACCCGTTGCAAGGCTTGCGGTCGTCCCCGCGCCTATATCGGCAAGTTCCAGCTCTGCCGTATCTGTTTCCGGGAATTGGCCTCCAAAGGTCAGATCCCGGGTGTGACCAAGGCCAGCTGGTAAGCGAAAGGGGAGGTATAAATCATGAGTATGCAAGATCCGATCGCCGATATGCTCACCCGCATCCGTAACGCCGGTACTGCCGGTCTGGAAGTGGTGTCCATGCCGGGGTCCAAGGAAAAGGCCGCCATCGCTGAAGTGCTGAAGCAGGAAGGCTACATTGCCTCTGCTGAACTGAAGGTCGAAGGCGTGAAGAGTACGCTCGTTATTGAGCTGAAGTATTTTGAGGGCAAGCCGGTGATCGAAGGTCTCCGGCGCATCAGCAAGCCCAGCTGCCGTGTCCATTGCGGCGTCCGTGATATTCCGCGGGTGCGTAACGGTCTTGGCACAGTGGTGCTGAGCACGCCGCACGGGATCATCAGCGGCAAGCAGGCTGCTGCACAGAACGTCGGCGGCGAAATCCTCTGCTATGTCTGGTAAAAGAGCGAAGGGATGACAGAAAATGTCTCGAATTGGTAAAAAATTGATTGCCATCCCCAATGGCGTGAAGGTTGCCATCAACGGCACCGACGTGCAGGTGGAAGGCAAAGCGAAGCTTTCGATGACGCTTCCTCCGCTCACTGCTGCGGAGGTCAAGGACGGTCAGATTTCTGTGAGCCGTTTGGATGACAGCCGTCAGTCCAACGCCATGCAGGGGTTGGCCCGGAGCCTGATCAACAACATGATCATCGGTGTCACGGAAGGTTTCAAGAAGGAACTGACCATCGTCGGTGTTGGTTACAAGGCTGCTGTGAGCGGTCAGAAGCTGACGCTGAACCTGGGTTTCTCCCACCCGATCATCTTTGAAGCTCCGGAAGGGGTCAAAGTGACGGTCGCTGATGGCGGGAAATTGATCATCGAAGGTGCGGATAAGCAGAAAGTCGGTCAGGCTGCGGCCACGATCCGTCGTTTCCGTCCGCCCGAACCCTACAAGGGCAAGGGTATCCGTTATGTCGATGAAAAGGTCATTCTCAAGGAAGGCAAATCCGCCGGTTAATCGCGGGAAGGATGAAAGATGTCTGCAACTAATAAAGAATTACGTACCCGTCGTCATGCGCGGATCCGCAAGAAGGTCTCCGGCACGGAGTCCCGTCCGCGTTTCTGCGTCAGCATCACGGCGAACAATATCTATTGCCAGTTCATCAATGATGAGCCGGAGACTGGCTGCCTGACTCTGGCGGCGGTTTCGACGCTTGACGCGAAGTTCAAGGCGGAGAACGGCAAACCGAACATGGCCGGTGCTGCATTGCTCGGCAAGCTCGCGGCGGAAGTCGCCAAGGGCAAGGGCATCTCCGAGGTGGTGTTCGACCGTTCCGGTTATCGCTATCATGGCCGGATCAAGGCAATTGCCGAAGCCGCCCGTGAAAACGGACTGAAATTTTAAGGGGCACCATCATGGCTAAACGTGAAAATTTCAAGAACGAAGAAGCACTCGGCGAAGAGATGGGTGAATCCGTCATCTGCGTCAATCGCAGTGCGAAGGTCGTCAAGGGCGGTAAGAACTTCAGTTTCGGCGCCCTGGTGGTCGTCGGGAACCGTGCCGGTCGTATCGGCTATGGTTACGGCAAAGCCAACGAAGTCTCTGATGCTATCCGCAAGGGCGGCGAAGCTGCCCGCCGGAATATGTTTGATGTTCCGATGAACGGTCAGACTCTGCCTCACGAGATCCTCGTGAAGTACTGCGGGGCGAAAGTCCTGCTGAAGCCTGCCAGTGCCGGTACCGGTTTGATCGCCGGTGGTGCTGTCCGTGCGATCCTGGAACTTGCCGGGGTCCAGGACGTGCTGGCCAAGAGCCTCGGTTCTGCCAACGCTGCCAACATGGCGAAAGCCACGTTCAAGGCGATTGCTGAACTGCGCACCCGTCAGGCTGTGATGATCCGTCGCGGCAAAACTGCGGATGCAGAAGCTGCCAACTGAGGAAAGGGAATAGATCATGATCAATTTGCATGAAATGAGTCCGAATCCGGGTTCCCGCAAACGCCGCAAACGCGTCGGCCGCGGTGACAGCTCCGGCATGGGTAAGACCTGCTGCCGGGGTGAAAAGGGGCAGAAGTCCCGTACCGGTGCCAAGATCCGTCCCTTCTTTGAAGGCGGTCAGATCCCGTTGTTCCGTCGGTTGCCGAAGCGTGGTTTCAACCACCCGCAGCATATGGAATATGAGCTGGTGAACTTGACCATCATCAACGAGCATTTCGAAGCCGGTGAAACGGTGGACGAAAGCACGTTGCGGGCCAAGAACCTGCTGGCCAAGTCGCTCCGTCCGATCAAGGTGCTCGCCAATGGCGAAATCACCAAGGCTGTGACGGTGCGCGCAGCGAAATTCTCCGCTGCTGCTGTCGCTAAAATCGAAGCAGCCGGCGGTAAGACTGAAATCGCTGAATAAGTAAAACAGGAAGTTTCCGGCCGGGATCATCCCCGGCCGGGACTTCTTTAACCATTGGATGACGATATGTTTGCTGCATTCAAAAATCTCTGGGTCGTAAAAGAGCTCAGAAACCGGCTGTTGTTTACCGCCCTTATTATCATTCTGGTCCGGGTGGCGAGCAATATTCCGTGTCCCGGTGTGGATCCGGCTGCGTTGGAAGACTATTTCGAGCAGATGACGGCCAATGCCGGAGACAAGAGTGGCTTTATGGCCATGATCGACCTCTTTTCCGGCGGCGCTCTGGCGCACTTTGCGTTGGGGGCTCTGGGGATCATGCCTTACATCACTGCTTCGATTATTCTGCAGCTGCTGGTGCCGGTGCTTCCGCAGTTGGAAAAACTTTCCCGGGAAGGTGATGCCGGGCGGCAGCAAATCTCGCAGTACACCCGTTACCTGACCATTGCTGTTTGTATTGTTCAGGGCGTGATGGTGTCTATGGGGATGATCAATCCCGGGCGTCTGGGTTTGCCGGAACCGGCGGCTCCGCTGTTTTTGGGCTCTCCCTCTGTTTTTGTCTTTGTGACCACCGTGGTGCTTACCTGCACGACCATGGTCTTTATGTGGATGGGGGAACAGGTTACCGAGCGTGGTATCGGTAACGGGGTCTCCATCATCATTACCATCAACATCGTTTCCCGTATGCCGCACTCGGTGATCGAGCTGGCGCAGATGGCGTGGAAAGGGGAAACTCCGGACGGGACCAGTTTCCGTATGGTTCAGCTCCTGCTGCTCCTCCTGGTCTTTGCTGCGGTGACCGCTGCTACGATCCTGCTTTCCCAGGGCTATCGCCGGGTTCCGATCCAGATGGTTCGCAAGACGGTGGGCAATCAGATTTCCAGCGGCTCCACCTACATGCCGTTGAAGGTCAACTTTGCCAATGTGATGCCGATCATTTTTGCCGGTGCGATCCTGATGTTCCCCGGTTACATTTTCAGCTACCTCCATTGGACGCGGCTTGCCACCTGGTTCCAGCATGACGGTCTGGCGTATAACGTTACTTACGGTCTGCTGATCCTGGCATTCAGCTATTTCTGGGTAGCCAATCAGTTCAACCCGATCCAGATCGCTGAAAATCTGAAGAAGGAAGGCGCATACATTCCCGGTATCAGCCCCGGAAATCCCACGGCAGAATACCTGGATACGACCATGACCCGGGTCACCTTTGGCGGTGCTGTGTTCCTGATGGCACTGGCTCTGTTCCCGGTGGTGCTTTATGCACAGTTCCGGATCCCCTTTATGGTTGCCCAGTTCTTCGGCGGTACCAGTTTGCTCATTATGGTGGGCGTGGTGCTGGATACCATGCGTCAGTTGGAATCTCATTTGACCATGCGTCATTATGAAGGATTTCTGAAGAGCGGTCGTTTGCGCGGCCGGTCCAACTGATTGCCCGATGATGATTTTGAAACCCGGTTGCAAAACCGGGTTTTTTTATGTTTGGCTGTGTACTAAACAATGACTGATTTTTCTATATAGCAATTTATTTGCTGTGCACTTGGTCTCTGCGAGGCTGGGTTCCGCGTGCTGAACGCACGCAGAACCGCAAGGCCCCGGAAAAAATCGCAAGCTGATCGCTTGCTGATTTTTTATTGGAGCGGGGGGCCGTGGGCGG
>JAFTIA010000105.1 GCA_017457105.1 Lentisphaeria bacterium
CAGCAAGCAATCAGCTTGCGATTTTTTCCGGGGCCTTACGGTTCAGCGTACGAAGTGCGCTGAACCCAGCCTCGCAGAGACCAAGTGCACAGCAAATAAATTGCTATATAGAAAAATCAGTCATTGTTTAGTACACAGCCTAAAAAAATCAAAATACGGAGAAAGTTTCCCCGATGCCCCCTTTTATCTGGAACGGAAAAACAACAAAGCGGACGACCTGTTTTCCGGCTTCCGCCTGGATCATCAACTTTCTTGCGTACGCCATTGTATTTCCATTTATTCCGCGGTATCGGCATCTGGACCAGGGCGGCATCCCCCTGGCAAAAGCGGGAATGACCATGGCGGCCTCCCCGGGGCTTTTGTGGACAGTCCTCTCCATGCCCGCCCTGATTACCGGGCTTGGATTTCTTCCAATGGGTAAATACATCAACAGCAAGGAACGATCAGCATGAAAAAACTTCTGCAACTTTTTATTCTGGCGGCCGCATCTTTCATCTGTGCCGAAGAACCGCTGCTGCGGGTCGGCGTGATCACAGATACGCATATCGGAGAAACGGCGGAGTCTTGCAGTCATGTCCGGAAAGCTTTCCAACTTTTCCGGACGCTGCAAGCGGATTTGATCGTCAACTGCGGCGATATTGCGGACAAACATTATCCCTCCGGCTACCGGCACTACCGGCAGATCTTCAACGAAATTTTTCCGGACCGCAAACCGAAAGAGTTGTTTGTCTATGCCGGACATGATGCCATTGGCATAAAAGATAAAAATCACGCCTATGCCATTGTCAGAAAAGAACTCGGTGCAACCAAT
The DNA here is from genome assembly GCA_017457105.1 of Lentisphaeria bacterium. Taxonomy (GTDB): domain Bacteria; phylum Verrucomicrobiota; class Lentisphaeria; order Victivallales; family Victivallaceae; genus UBA1776. The sequence continues at coordinate 812 of JAFTIA010000105.1, forward strand.
GATCTCTATGACCGGATCGTTTTGAAAGGGTATCCCTTTCTGGTCTTCATGCAGAGTTTTGATACCGCCCGGTACGAAGCGGATATTGTCCGGGCTGAACAGGAATTTCCGGGGAAACCTGTTTTTGTTTTCAACCATGAGCCGCCGTTGAATACGACTTACCACAGTCAGGTCTGGGGCTCTGCAAAAGTCCGCCAAGTGCTGGAAAAACACCCGAGGGTCATTCAGTTTTCCGGACACGCCCACAGTTCGATACGGGATGAAAGGAATATCTGGCAGGGCAAATTTACCAGTATCAGTGCGGGGTGTCTGCAACGTTGGGCGGGAGTCCTGACAGGCAGTCCCACTTTCGGGAAACGCTATTCCGACGGCGTTCTTTTTATGGAAATCTTTCCGAAAAAACTGGTGATCCGCCGTTATGAATACACGACCGGGAAAGAATATGGCACAGACAAACGGTGGATCATCCCCCTGCCCTTTGATGAAAAAACCGCGCCCTTCACACCGGAACGCCGATATGCCGATGTCCCGGCTCCGGCATTTCCGGCAGGAGCGGAATTGCGGCACAACATCAACACTCTGGGAGTAAATTTGAAATTCCCGGAAGCTGCTGACGGCGTTGCGGAATACCGGATCGATGTCCTGCAAAAAGCGGATGACGGTACATGGCAGAAAACTGCCCGGTGTGACCGTTACAGCGGATTTTATCTGCACACGCCCCCGGAAGAACAGCAAATCACCCTTGACAGAGGCTATTTTGAACCCGGGCAGAGTTACCGGGTGCGTGTCACCCCCATGTCATTCTGGAAAAAAGGCGGAAAACCGCTGGAAACAAATTTTACCATGCCGCCGTATAAGCCGCAAATCATCTTTCAATCCCTTGCCCCCATGAAAGAAATGGCCTTTCAAAACGCCCGCACGGGGGAAGCGGTCAAAGCGGAAAATGGTTTTTACCGGTTAAAATACGCCGCCAATCTGCAAATCCCGGAAAAAGTCTGGGAAGGCCCGGCGCAAAAGAGCCGATTCCGACTGACAGTGGATTTCCAGATGGAGCAAACGACGGATCGCCCATGGATCATCATGGTTCTGGATCCCCGGAACAACGCCTGTGTAAGCACCCGGATCGGCACGGTCCCGGGAAACAGCGGCATGATGCGGTATTCGCTGGAGTTTCCGAAACATTCTGCGGACGCCCGTTATGTGATCCAATTCCGCAACGGGGCCCCCGGCAAAGTCAAATTCGGCAAACTCCGAATCGAAAAAACCCGCTGATTCACGGCAGCGTTTTTTTGACCGCCCAAAACAGGCTCAATCCACCCAGTTGAAGAAAGTGCGGCTGCACCGGTCCGGGGTGAGAAGCCCCTTTACCTCTCTTACATCCTGTACCAGTTTGCCCGTGATCAGCAATTCATCCAGTACACGGTAGGCCAGAATGGCACGGGTATCCGGAACTTCCGGAACTTCCGGCCAGAATTTGGAGAGGAATTCGCTCCAATAAGTGTCGATCACCGTATCTTTTTTCCCCGTCCACCACTTGATGGCTTCTTCCCGGAAATTTGCCGGAACCTCCCGGCAAATGGTCTGCCCCGGAATAAATTCCTGCATTTCCACTCTGCCATCTCCATGGACCGCCGCCAGTGTATTGCAGGGGATCTCCATCATATCCCCCGCCGCAGGGTTGGAAAAAGAAACACGCACCGTGGAAAGCGCCAGCCCGCCTTCCTCATGAGCAAGCACCACACGCTGGTTCATGTTGGCAATATAGATCGTTTCCGGTTCTCCGGCAAAGATCGCCAGCCCCACGGCTTCCCCCGGACAACGCCCGAAAGAACCCCGCACAGCCTTGATGGCATCCCCCGTTTCCCGGTAGATCTTATCCGCCGCATACGCCACGATCTCATTCCCGTGGACCGGGCGGCCGTCCGGCAGTTTGGGCTGCCACGCCCACTCCATGTGCCGGGTGGTGGCGGAACGGCAGGTGTACCCGGCTCCCAGCATCTCCGCCGCCAGCTTGCTGTAATTGGCAGCCGCCTGCGAAAAAACGCCGAAACACCCCTGATTTGCCACCTGCACCACATCCGTCCCGAAGGGATGGGCCCACTCACTGTCGTCCTCGCTCGGGGTGCGGCTGTGAAACAGGGCAACATTCCCGGGGAAGTCCTCCACCTTGAATTTGGCATCCCAGACGGTATTGTCCCCGGCGGTTTTGCCGTAACAGAGTTTCCCGCTATCGCAGCTCGCCATGCCGCTGAAATAGCCGCCCCAGATCCCGTAACTCCGCCAGATCATTTTGCGGACGACTTCCGCCGCATTGCGGGGCCCTGCGTATGCTGCCCAGATACACACTTCTCAATCTTTCCAGTTGAAGATGGTGTGAGTACAGCGGTCGGGAGCAAAATAGCCTTTGACTTCTTCGATTTCCTGTTCCAGTTTGCCCGTGATCAGCAATTCATCCAGCACCCGGTACGCCAGAATGGCACGGGTATCCGGCAATTCCGGAACCTGTTTCCAGAATTTGGAGAGAAACTCTTCCCAGTAAATGTGGATGGGAGTCGCCTTTTTGCCCGTCCACCACTTGATGGCTTCTTCCCGGAAATTTGCCGGAACTTCCCGGCAAATGGTCATCCCCGGAATAAATTCTTCCATTTCGATCCGGCCGTCCGCATAAATCACCGCCAGCGTATTGCAGGGGATCTCTATAATATCCCCCGCCGCAGGGTTTGCAAAAGAGGCCCGCACCGTGGAAAGAGCCAGCCCGTCTTCCTCATGGGCAAGCACCACACGCTGGTTCACATTGGCAATATAAACACGATCGGGCTGCCCCTCAAACACCGCCTGAACCACCGCTTCGGCCGGACGGCGGCCGAAAGAACCGCGCAGTGCCGCCTTGGGATCCCGGGTTTCCCGGTAGATCTTGTCCGCCGCAAGAGCAATGACTTCATCCGCATGGACCGGGCGGCCGTCCGGCAATTTCACCTGCCAGTCGCCTTCCTGATGGCGGGTGGTGGCGGTGCGGAAAGTGTAACCGGCTTCCAGCAGTTCCGCCGCCATTTTGCTGTACCCGGATGCGGCTTCAGAGAAGCAGCCGAAGCACCCCTGTTCAGAAAGCTGAACAAGCTCCGTACCAAAGGGATGCGACCATTCATTATCATCTTCACTGGGGGTACGGCTGTGAAAGATTGCCGCATTGCCGGGAAAGTCCGCGACCTTGAATTTGTTATCCCAAACACCGGTATCCCCGGCGGTTTTGCCGTAATACAGCTTGCCGTTATCATTGCTCACCAGCCCGCTGTAATAGCCGCCCCAGATCCCGTAACTGCGCCAGATCATTTTGTGAACGACTTCCGCCGCCTTGCGGGGCCCTGCATACGCTGCCCAAATACACATTTTATCTTCTCCTTTTTGTATTCCAGACGATAGGTGTTTCATTAAATAAAGCATTGTTTTCCTGAAATTCAAGGGAAATACAGCCAAATCCGTCATGTAAAATTTTTTCTGACAGCACTTGACTTTTTATGAAAAATATGCTAGACTTTGTGTTTGTAGGAGTTATTCATTCACAAATAACAGAACAAAGGAGAATAACACATGCATAAAAAACACTTCTCCCATCCGGCGTTCACGCTGATCGAACAATTTTGTCCAAAGAGCACAACCTTACGCCCGCAAGGGCGCACTTCACGTTTGCCGCAGGCAAACTCTTCACACCTTCACATCTTCACTCGATCAGCGTTCACGCTGATCGAACTTCTGGTTGTAATTGCCATCATTGCCATTCTTGCGGCTATGCTGCTCCCCGCATTGAATTCGGCTCGGGACAAGGCTCAGAATATCAAATGCCTCGGTATCCACAAAGATATGGGCATGGCAGACCAGATGTACAGTGCAGACAATGACGGCATCCTGATGCCCTGCGCCCTGCCGGAAAAGCCGCCGGCCTCCGTCGGCGGGTCCTACACCATGTGGTATGTCCTCGGAGAACCCTATGCCAAAGCAATTTTCACCCGCACTAAGGCCAATGGGCAAAAGGTGATTTATGCCCCCATCTGCCCCATGAGTGCCAGAGAAAAAGGCATTGCCGCATGGGGTTCCAATCCTTATGATCCGGATAAACCCCATGCAGGATACGCCCGCAACGAAAAAACCGGCTACTGGTCCAGTGCGAATTACGCCAAAGCTGTCAAGCGCAGCCAGATCCGCAGACCTACGGAAAAACTCGGCCAGTGGGATGCGTACTACTACCACGGTTCTGTCGGCAGATTCTCCACGCTGGACCCGGCGGAAGGAGTCGTTGCCTGGAAACGCCATTCCGGCGGCAGCACTTTTGCCACCAATGTCAGTTATCTGGACGGTCACTCCGGCACACTGACTCATTTTACCGATGCAGATAAAGTCGGCAATGATCTGAAAAAGAATATCCATCTTGATCCCATGTACTGATATGCGGAATTTTAAAGCGGGAACTGCGGCTCCTGCTGTTGAAAGACAGAGGATGACGCCCTTTTACTCTTGATATATTCAGTCTGACACATTATATTACTCCTAAACACGCAACCATATCAGGAGTTTTCCATGAATATCACCGATTTACCGGCAGGCTCCGCCCCTGCCCCCATCCCGCTCCCGCATTTTCCCACCCGTTTTCAGACCGTTCTGTGGCGCAACTGGGAACTGGTCACGCCGGAAAAACTTGCAGAGATTCTGCACTGTACCGTTCAAAATGTGCTGGATGCCGCAACGGAACTGGGGCTGCCCACGCCGCCGGTGGTCCATCCCAAGTGGGTCACCCACGGATATCTGACACTGATCCGCAACAACTGGCACCTGCTCCCCTACCGCCAAATCCTGCAAATGCTGGACTGGACACCGGAAAAAATGGCGTACACCTTGAAAGAAGAAGACTTTTTCTGGCACAAACTGGGGCAGCTCAAACCGGCTTGTGATGATGTTTCCTATACGCCCCTCACCCCGGAACAGGCCGCCGCCACCAGACACATCCGGGAAATCATGTCCCGGCATTTCCGGCAGGAGGAACTGCAATATCTGGATCAGCCCTTTGCATTTGCGGACCGCTTTGCCCCGCAGGCCTCCACCGGCGAGGACCGCTTTGAGTTCAACTACATCCACTCCTACGCCGCCAGCTGCGGGGATGTTCTCGGCAATGCGGATCTTCTGGATCCTGTACCGGAAAATCTTCTTGCACAATATGCCTCCATGGGCATCCGGGGGGTGTGGTTCCACGCCCTGCTCTATTTATTGATCCCCATTCCGGGTGCGGAAGAATTTTCCACCGGAACAGAAAAACGCATGGCTCAACTGAAAAAACTGGTGGACCGGGCGCAGAAATACGGTATCAAAATTTATCTTTATTTGAATGAACCCCGGGGTATGCCGTTGGCATTTTACGAAAAAATGCCCCATTGGGCAGGACTGGATCAGCCGGACCAGCTGACCAAAACCAACTGTACCACCCGCACCGGGGAACCGCTTGCCTATCTGGAACATGCCATGTATGAAGTGTTCCGGCAGGTACCGGGATTGGGAGGGGCGTTCTGCATCACCATGTCGGAAAACACCACCAACTGTCACTGCCGTCTGCAAAGCCGCCAGTGCCCCTCCTGCAGCAAAGTCCCGCCGGAAAAAATCATTGCCGGTGTGATCACCGCCATGGAAAAAGGGATGCACCGGGCAGCACCGGATGCCCGGATGATCGCCTACGATTGGGCGTGGAAGGAAAAAGAAGAAGATACGGATACTGTGGAGTTCCGTACCCGGGTCATGGATCTTCTGCCGGAAAGTGTATATATTTGCAGTGTCAGCGAATGGGGACTGCACACCAGAATCGCCGGGGTGGAACAGGATCTGGTGGACTATTCCATTTCCCAGATCGGCCCCAGCCCCGCCTCTGCCGCCGTATGGAAACACGCCCGGCAAACCGGGCGGAAGATCGTGGCCAAAATGCAGCTCAACAATTCCTGGGAACTTTCCGCAGTGCCCTACATGCCCGTACCGTATCTGGTGGAGGAACATTTGAACCGCCTGAAAAATGCCGGGGTTTCCGGCATTATGGCAAGCTGGACACTGGGGGGATTCCCGGACGGGAATTTGAAACTCCTTGCCGCCACACCGGAAGAACTGGCAAATGCGCAATACCACCCGGAACTGGCAGAAAAAGTCTGCTGTGCATGGAAACAATTCAGCGAGGCATTCCGGAATTTCCCCTTCCATGTGAATGTTCTTTATGTTGCGCCCATGAACTACGGCCCCATGAACTTACTGCATTTGAAACCCACCGGATATCATGCCACTATGGTGGGGTTCCCCTATGATGATCTGGAATCCTGGCGGAGCCTTTACCCGCAGGAGATTTTCCTTGATCAGATGGAAAAGATCACAGCGGGCTGGCGTGACGGGATGCAGACCCTTGCCGATGCCTCCGGCATGGTCCGCCCGGAAGAAGAAGCGGCGTTCCGGGATTTGCAGAAAATCGCCGGAGCAGCGTACTGCCACTTCCAGACAACGGTCCAACAGATCCGTTTTGTCATGGCCCGGCAGCGGGGCGACCGCAAAGAAATGCAGGAAATGATCCGGCAGGAGCGGGACATTGCCCGGGAACTGTACGGCATTGTCCGGCAGGATTCCCGCATCGGCTTTGAGGCGAGCAATCACTATTACTACTCTTTGAATGACTTGCGGGAAAAAGTGCTTTCCTGCGAACTCATGCTGGAGAAGGAATAAAGTATTACGGACGGGTACGGACTCATACGGATGTCCGTAAGTGTCCGTAAGCGTCCGTAGTTGTCCGTACTTTCTTTAGGACTCTTTAAGCCCAGCTCGTTCTACTCCCGGTTCTTTTTCTGATACGCCCGGGGCGGAACGCCGAAATGCCTGGTGAAACAACGGATGAAATAATGCGTATCCCGGAACCCGACAATGGCGGCGATTTCCGCTAACGGTAATTTGTAATGGGCCGTCAGAAGATTGGCGGCCCGGTTCATGCGTTCACACATCACCGCTTCGTGAAAAGTCATCCCGAGTTCCTCCCGTACCGCATGCCCCGTCCGGGAAAGAGAGAGATGCAGGATCTCCGCAAGCTCCGCAAGAGATAACGCTCTGTGGCTGTTGTCTATAATAAATTTTTTAATGATCTGTTCCCGGGAGCCGGAGGATTCCTGCTCCGTCATTTCCCCAAGTCGATCCAGCAGGCCATGCCCGAAAACCGTCATAACAGAGGTCAATTCCGCCGCCCTTGTTTCCGACCACTCCGGCAATTCCCGGAAATGCTTTATGCACTGTGGCGAAAGCCGCAGATCACACGCAGGTTTCGCAGTCCCCGGTTCCCGGAAGGGCCCTGCATACAATACCAGAATCACCCGCCCCTCCCGTACGATGGGAACCACCAGCTCCCGCACACCTTTCCAGCATGTTTTGCAGAAAGGAGCCGGATTCCGGCGGACTTGAGCATGCACCTCTTTCAGGCAGTCTTCCGTACAGCGGTTGTTCCACACCGGGTGTTCAAACCGCCCTTCCATGCAAAAAGGCGCACAGTGCAGATGGCGATTGGGCATTTGCCGGTGCCGCCACCGGGGCGGATGGATGCCCTGAACATCATGGATCGTAAGGGATACCCCCGCCATGCGTTCAAAATGCTCCACCGATTCCGGAAGAGTCGATGCAAATGAAAAAGAGTCTGTTTTCATATCTCCAATATACTCTGCCGTCCCCCGCTTGTCAAGCCTCGTAATATCCGGAAAAATATGCAGAAAAACAGAAAAAAAGTTGGCAAAACATTCAAAAACATTTATATTTTACCAGTAAAGTTCTGTTTCTAAAAAAAGGATCGGATAATGAGCAGGCAGAAAAAAGTTCTTGTACTGGGGGCCACAGGTGCCATGGGGCAATACCTTGTCCCTTCCCTCGCCCGGATGGGTTATTTGGTGGATGCAATGTCGCTGGATCAGGTGACAACGGAACTTCCCGGCGTCCGTTACATTCAGGCAAATGCCAAAGATCCTGCCGTGATCGACCGTTTTCTGGCGGAACGGTATGACGGTGTTGTGGACTTTATGATTTACAATACTGCCGAATTGCCTTTTGCGCTCCCCAAATTCCTGAACGGATGCACGGATCACTACATTTATCTCTCCAGTTACCGGATCTATGACAATAAGGAAGTCCCCGTCAAAGAAACCTCCCCCCGGCTGCTGGATACTGCCGACGACATCATCCTGCGGAATTCCGATGAATACAGTATTTTCAAGGCGCGCGGTGAAAACATTGTCCGCACCTTTCCGTCTGACCGCTGGACCATTATCCGTCCGGCGATCACCTATTCCTTCATGCGTTATCAGCTTGTAACGCTGGAAGCCCCCTGCACAGTGGGGCGGGCATTTGCCGGGAAAACGGCCGTTCTGCCGGAGGAAGCCCGCAATGTTCAGGGCACCATGAGCTGGGCGGGAGATGTGGCAGAAATGATTTCACGGCTCCTCTTTAACGACAAAGCCCGGGGAGAAGCCTTTACCGTTGCCACCGCAGAACACCACACCTGGGGTGAGATCGCCGATTATTACAAAGAGATCTGCAATCTCAAATCCGTCTGGGTCCCCATGGAAGATTACAACCGCATCTTCAACGTGGTCTATCCCTGGCAGCTGGTGGTGGACCGGCTCTTCACCCGGATCATGGACAACAGCAAAGTCCTCGCCGCCACCGGCATGAAACAGGAAAATCTGAAACCGCTTTTTGACGGGTTGAAGTACGAGATCGGCCGCTGTCCCCGGGATACCGTCTGGACGGCCAATCAGGACATCAACCGGGCCATGGATGATTATATCGCAGCAAAAGGATTGTGACGATGAAAAAAATACGCATTGCACAAATCGGCGTGACCCACGAACACGCGGTGGGGAAATTCACCTCTCTGACCCGGTTGCAGGATGTCTTTGAAATCGCCGGCTTTGTGGATGACCGTGCCATGGTCCATACCCCCTCGTTCCCGCCCAAAGATTATCCGCCGGAAACCTTTCCCAAACTGACACTGGAACAGGTTCTGGAAGATAAGACGATTGAAGCTGTAACAGTGGAAGTCCCCAACAATGAACTGGTCCCCATTGCCATGAAATGTATGGAGCGGGGACTTGCCATGCACATGGATAAACCCGCAGGGGAAGACCTTGCCCTCTATAAAAAACTGCTGGACGGCTGCGAAGAAAAAAATCTGCCGTTTCAGGTCGGATACATGTACCGCAATAATCCTGCCATGCTCTTTGTCCGGGATGTCGTTCAAAAGGGATGGCTGGGAAATATTGCCGAAGTTCAGGCGGATATGATCCACGACTACGGCGGGGAAGTTTATCAGCAATATCTTTCCGGCTTCAAAGGCGGGATCATGTATAATCTGGGGTGTCATTATCTGGACTATTTTGTCCGTCTTCTCGGGGTGCCGGAAAAGGTGACAAGTTTCCTTAAATGCGGCGCAGGATCCGCCAATAACGGCATCAATCTTGCCATGGCGGTTCTGGAGTATCCCCACACCATTGCCACGGTGCGTGCCTATGACCGGATGCCGGGGCATACCCGCAGATTCCGTATCGGCGGCAATATGGGGTTGATCGAATGGGCTCCCACGGAACGGTTTGACGGCAAGCCGCTGGAAGTCTATATGCACCTCCGGGAAGGCAATGAAGAATACACTACCGGTTCCCATACGCTGAAATTCGGCCCGGTGGCAGACCGTTACGAAGATCAGCTTCTGGAACTTGCCCGGATCATCCGGGGAGAGATCGCCGATCCTTACACCCGCAAGCATGATTATGATGTTCACCGGGTCATTCTGGCGGCATCCGGCGTTATACCGTGGAGTAAATGATGAAAGCTTATTTTGTAGAATTTCCCGCAAAAGATCAGTGCGTTCTTTCCAGTGAAGAACTGCCGCCCCTGAAGCCGGATCAAATCCTGATAAAATCGGATTACAGTTTGATCAGTGCCGGAACGGAACTGGCAAACTATCACGGACTCCCCAATACCGGCGGCGGCAATGGAGACTTCCCCATGCGGATCGGGTACAGCACTTCCGGGCATGTCCTGGAAGTGGGGCAGGATGTGCAGAATTTCCGTCCCGGGGACAAAGTGGCGGTGGCATGGGGCGGGCACCGCTCCCACATCATCAGCAATGAATCCGGCACGATCCGTCTGGCGGACGGCATCGACCCCACCAGAGGATGCAGTTCCGTGATCACGGCAAAAATCCCGGACGGTGTGGATATGCGGGACGCGTGTTTTGTCAATGTGTCAAGTTTCCCCATGCTGGGCGTCCGCAAACTGGAGCTGCAAATGGGGGAAAGCGTGATGATCGCCGGGCTGGGCCTGCTGGGCTTGCTGGCACTGCAGTATGCCAGACTTTCCGGGGCATGCCCCGTTATGGTGTGCGATTTTTCACCGGAACGCCGTGCGCTGGCGTTGAAACTGGGGGCAGATGCGGCTTTCGATCCCGGAGATCCGGATTTTTACAGCAAGATCAAAGAGTGGACCGATGGCCGCGGCCCGGATGGGGTGGTGGAAGTCACCGGTTACCTCCCTGCCCTTCAGCAAGCTCTGGAATATGTGGCATTTGAAGGGCGTATTTCGCTTCTGGGGTGTACCCGGGTATCGGATCAGCCCATTGACTTTTACCAATATGTCCACCGCCGCGGCGTCAAATTGATCGGGGCACACACCAACGCCCGCCCGGTAGTGGAATCCCGCCCGGGGGAATGGACGCAAAGGGACGACTTCCGCACCTTCTTCCGTTATCTCCAAACCGGGCGGCTGCAAGTTGCGCCACTTCGCACCCGGCTGGTTTCCCCGCAGGATTGCGGGGCAGTTTATCACGAAATCGGTTCTGTAAAAAATCCGCCATTCGGCAACGTCTTTGACTGGACTGCTTTTTGAATTTGAAAGGAATTTTATGCCATGTACGCAATGACTCTTGATGACAACCTCCAATTCTGCTGGAAAGAAGTTAGCGATCCTGTCCGCAAACCGGGGGAAGTCCTGATCAAAACGGCTGCCGCCGCCGTCAACCGGGCGGATCTGATGCAGAAAGACGGCTGTTACGCCTCCCCGCCGGACTGGCCCCAGTGGTGCGGGCTGGAAGTGGCGGGGACTGTTTTGGAAGCACCGGAAGACAGTCCCTTCAAGCCCGGAGATAAAGTCTGCGCCCTGCTTGGGGGCGGCGGATATTCGGAAAAAGTCACCGTTCCCGCAGGAATGGTGCTGCCTGTTCCGGAAAATTGCTCTATGGAAGAAGCGGCGACTCTGCCGGAAGTGTGGAGTACCGTTTACCTCAATGTAGTGCTGGAAGCGGGAGGGCTTCGGCCGGGGGATGTCTTTTTTGTGCAGGCGGGAGCCAGCGGCATCGGGCTGGCGGCCATCCAGTTTGCCAAACTTTGCGGGGCAAGGGTCATTACCACTGCCGCACCGGAAAAAGCGGATTATATCAAGGCTCTCGGAGCAGATATCGTTCTTGACAGCCGGAAAGATGATCTGCGGCCGGTTTTTGAAGCAAATCCGCCGGATATGGCACTGGATTGTGTGGGAGGAGCGTTGCAGGGGGAATATCTTGCCCAAATGAAATTCGGCGGCCGCTGGGTCATGATCGCCACTCTTGCGGGGGGCCAAACCACCATCGATCTGGAACAGGTCTGGCGCAAACGCCTGAAACTGATCGGCAGTACGCTCCGCAGCCGGACGCCGGAGGAAAAGGCCCATATCCTTGACTGTATGCAGAAAGAATTGTGGCCGCTTTTTGCCGCCCGGAAACTGGTGACCCGGCTTCACGGCGTGTACCCCATTCAGGATGTGGAAAAAGCGCACGCCGTTCTCCGCCGCCGGGAAAATATCGGCAAGGTCGTTCTGACATTCAAGTGAGGAGCAAAGCCATGAGAGGATCCTTTTTCAACCGCACAAGTTGTGCAGTAACGGCACTTTTCAATGTGGATGGGGACCGGAAGAAAAATCTGGAGATGATCCGCCGTGCGGCGGAAGATGGTGCAGATGCCATTGCCCTGCAAATCATGCCCCTCCCCGCAGAATTGCGGACGGTGGATTGCTTCAAAGAAATGATGGATGCCGCCCCGGAACTGCCTTTTATGTTCATCAACTACCGCTCGGACTGCATCCACGGAAGCGATGACGAAGCCCGGCAGAAATATTTGCTGGATGCCATTCAAGCAGGAGCGGAAGTGGTGGATGTGATGGGCGACCTCTTTGCCGCCGCCCCTTACGAACTGACACTGGATCCTGCCGCTGTTCAAAAGCAGAAAGATCTCATTAACAGGATCCACGATATGGGAGGCAAAGTGATCATGTCCAGCCACATGCCCCATTTCCGGAAAGCGGAAGAGATCCTCTGGCATCTGCGGGAGGAAGATGCCCGGGGATCTGACCTGCTGAAAATCGTTACCCGGGCAGATACGGGAGATGAACTGGCGGAAGCCATGCGTGCAACAGCCCTGCTCAAACAAGCGTTGAGCAAACCATTCACCCAGTTGTGCAACGGTAAATTCAGCCGTATCCACCGGTATATGGGGCCCAAACTGGGGTGTGCCGTGGCCTTTGCCGTACTGGATGAAACACCGGACTCCCAGCCCTCCATCCGGCACCTGAAAACGGTGATGGAAACCATCAACTTTCCTCCGGCGTGACCGGGGAGAGAGAAAACGCCTGTACTATTTGCCGTCACGGGCAATTTTCCTGATTTTCAAGCAGAGTTTTTTTCCCGAAGCGGATTGATTTTTCTGCTTGATATGGTACATTATCCAAGGATTTTGCTCAATGTTTACAAGGAGATTTTACCATGAAAAATTGTTGTATTGCCGCATTCGGGGAAGTCATGCTGCGCCTCTGCCCTCCGGGGAAAAAACGCTTTGCCCAGAGTTTTCCCGGCTCCATTGAGGCCACTTTCGGCGGCGGGGAAGCCAATGTCTGCGCCTCCATCGCCATGCTGGGGGGGACGAGCCGTTACCTGACAAGTCTTCCGGACAATCCTGTTTCCAGAGCCTTTGCCGCCCAGCTCCGGGGCATGGGGTGCGATGTCAGTAAAATCCACTATGACAAAGCCGGCAGAATGGGTGTCTATTACGCAGAACACGGCTCCAATATGCGGGGATCCAATGTGGTTTATGACCGGGGTGGCTCCACCATTTCCCTGCTTCCGCCGGAGGCGTATAACTTTGCAGACATGCTGGATGGAGCGACCCATCTGCATGTGACCGGTATTACACCGGCATTGAGCGAAAACGCTTATCTCTCCACATTGGAAGCAGTGAAATTTGCTTCCCGGAACGGGATCACCGTTTCAGTGGATCTCAATTACCGCAAAAAATTGTGGAACTGGGAAGCCGGAACCGCAAAAAATGTCCTTGCCGGGCGCTGTATGGCTGAAATCGTCCAGTATGCAGACATCATTATCGGCAACGAAGAAGATGCCGCCGATGTTTTCGGCATCCATGCAGAAGATACCGCCATTGATGCGGGGAAACTTAATATTGCAGGCTATAAAGAAGTCGCCGCCGCACTGGCACAGCGTTTCCCCAAGGCAAAATTTGTGGCGATCACACTGCGGGAAAGCATTTCCGCCGACCACAACAACTGGGGGGGGATGCTCTATGACTGCACGGCAAAAAATGCCCATTTTGCCCCGCTGAATGCCGATGAAGATTACACGCCGTACCAGATCAAAGACATCGTTGACCGCTTTGGCGGCGGCGATTCCTTCTGCGCCGGGCTGATTTTTGCCTTGAACAGCGAAAAGTATTCCGCTCCTGCGGATGCCATCCGCTTTGCAGTAGCCTCCAGTGCCCTGAAACATACCATCAGCGGCGATTACAACTATTCCACAGCAAGCGAAGTGGAAACTCTGATGAAGGGTTCTGCTTCCGGGAGAGTACAGCGATGAAAGAGCGTTTTGAATCATTGCGGGCCCAATGCCCTGCCGTGGCGATCCTGCGCGGACTTACCACGCCGGAAGTGCCGGAAGTTTGCGATGCCCTTTTCCGGGCGGGGATCACGCTTCTGGAGATTCCTTTGAATTCTCCTGACCCCATTACCTCCATTGCCGCCGCCGTCAAACATTGCGGCGACCGGCAGATGGTTGGGGCAGGAACCGTCCTGACGCCGGAGGATGTGCAGAATGTTGCCGCCGCCGGAGGGAAATTCATTATTTCCCCCAATACGGATACGGACGTTATCAGAGAAACGAAAAAGTGCGGCTTGATCTCCATTCCCGGCTTTTTCACTGCCAGCGAAGCCTTTACCGCCCAGAAGGCCGGGGCGGATTACCTGAAACTTTTCCCCGCCATTCTGGGACCGGGGTATGTGAAGGACTTGAAAGCCGTCGTCAAACTCCCCATCATGGCAGTGGGAGGCGTGAATGCCGCCAATACGCCGGAATTTATGAAGCTCTGCTGCGGCGTGGGGATCGGTTCAGCGATCTACAAGCCGGGCAAAACAGCCGCCGAAGTGGAAGCGGCCGCAAAAGAAATCGTATCATCGATCCGATAAAATATTAAAAGAAAAAAGCCCGTAACGCTCATGGCTGTCACGGGCTTTTTTGTTTCCGGGATTTTACGCTTTTGCCGCATCCTTTTCCGGAACGTTCCAACCGCTGATCCGGACTTTTTCCGGAAATTCCGTGCATTCCGCAAAAAGTTCCCGGGTATCGCCGGGGGCAAGCGTTACATAATTTTCATGCCAGTAAACACATTTGGCATCCACTTCAGGGAGCATTGCACGCACCATCATGGCGGCATTTCCGCCACGGTTGTGCAGCGTCAGCAGGAACCCGCCCGGCACCGCCCGGTACTCTGCCGCCACATCCGCCGCCGCAGAACGGAACGCTGTCCGGTAGTCCGGAGCCCCGTACAGCCGTTCCGTCCGGAAAAGAACGGAACCTGTTTGATCTTTCAGCGTCATAATGGCGATAATGACCGTATTTTCCGGCACCACCGTTTCCCGGTTTCCCAGATGCGTCACGCCGGAAGCAAAGGCCCTCTCCACCTTCCACGCGGCAAGCTCCACACCATCTTTGGTGATCACCCGCAATTCCGCACAACCGTCAAACGCAGCCCGGTCATTGCAGAGATACCATCCGGCCTGCCATATACCATTCTTTACACACCAGTCTTCATCGCGCAAAGAGAGCATCACAGGGGCATTGGATTTGGCAAGACGGTACATGGCGATCTTCGGCACAGAATAATAATCGATCAAACTCCAGGCAAAAGTGGGCCACGGTTCGTTATACTGCCAGAAGAAACAACCGCTCTTCTCCGGCCATCCCCGCCGGTAATGTTCCATCTGGTAGCCGGTAATATCCGCCTGCACAAACATGGAACTCTGGCAGTGTTCCCGGAGGGTTTCCGGCTGAAAAGGTTCCCACTGCCGGTGAAGATCCGGCATCTTCTGCAAATGCAGGAAATGGTAGTGGTAACTCTGCCCATCCGGCAAAGGTTCATTTTCCGGGATAAAACGATGAATAGACTCCTCTTCCATCATACCGTTACAGCCAAGCTCCGTAGCAAGGATGCGGTTGTGACCGTTGTAAAACGCATGGCTTTCCATCCACCACGGACCGTGATGGCGTTCTCCGGGGCGGGATAGATCCGGACAGCTGATGTGGAACGCCAGATCCGGTGTCAGCCGGGCGACCTGTTCCGCATATTTTTTGAACATGGGGCTGTTGGGGATCTCGCCGTAATAAAGCACTTCGTTCCCGCCGCAAATCAGCGACAGGCACACGTGGTTGCGGATCTTCCGCAAAATAGCCTCGCCTTCCAGCTCGCTGTACGCCAGATAATCCGGATCTTTTGGGGAATTGCTGCATCCATGGGGAAATTCCTGCCAAACCATGATGCCGTACTTGTCACAACATTCAAAAAATTCCGTTTTTTCGATCAACCCGCCGCCCCAGCTCCGGATCAGATTGAATCCGGCAAGAGCGGCACATTTCACCAGCCGTTCATAATCCTCTTTGCCGGTACAGTAAAAGAGAAGATCTTCCGGGACCCAGTTCAGCCCGCGGGCAAAGACCGGTACACCGTTGATCACAAAGGTTTGATCGTAAGCCCCCTCCGGAGAATTGGGATTCCGTGCCATGCGGATGGTGCGCAGCCCCACTTTCCGGCGGGATCGGTCCATACCGCAGCCAAGATCCGTATTCAGGATATAAAGCCTCTGACTGCCGTATCCATTGGGGAACCAGTGCTGCGGATCGGCGATTTTGAAATCCACTTCCGCATGATTGCTCCCTGCATGGAGGGCAAGTTTGGTGGAACACTTGGCGGAAGGCGCAGAAAAGCCATCCGGCATAAGCGCGATATCCAGCGGCAATTCCGTGTCCTCAAAAGATTCCACATCCAGAGAAACGCTGCATTTCCCCTCCCCCAGATAACGGAAAAACATATCTTTCACCCGGGCAGTCCCGTAACCATGGATCTCCACATGATCCCAGATCCCGGTGGTGACCGCCGCCCGTGCCCAGTCCCACCCGAATCCCATCTGGTGCCGGTGGAAGTGCGCAAATTCTGCAGGCCGGGATTCCTGATGATTGGGGCATGCCTGCGGAGCGGGGTCAAAAATCACTGCAAGAAGATTTTCTCCGTCACGCCTGACAAGCTGCGTTACATCATATTCAAAAGGAAGAAACATCCCCACATGCCGCCCGAGCGATACGCCGTTCAGGAAAATCTCCGCCGCATAATCGATCCCTTTCAACAAAAGACGGATCTGGCGGCAATCCTGCCACTCCGGCGAAAAATGGAAATGTTTGCGGAATCCCCAGGAAAACCGTTCCGTCCAGCGGGCGATCTCCAGATTCCTGCCCATATACAAATCCGGAAGCCGCCCGTTTTCCAGCAAAACAGAAACATCACACCCCGGCACCGTCCCTTTCATGGCACCTGCGGCCGCTTTCCCGGGCTGGATAAAGCCCAGCTGTTGGGCGGAATACATGTGCATCCGGTCAATGGTGCGCTCCCGGTTCACCCACGCATGATACTGCGTTTCGGAAATAAAAAAATCGACTTCCCAATCTTTTCCATCAAGCATCTGGCACAAGTGCATTTTCAAAAAATCCTTTCAATGGTTCTTTCATTAAAGAATCGCCGGGGTAAAACTACACTGGAATATCACAAAATACAAGCAAACAAAACCATGCAAAATGTGATATTTTCAGCACATTTTGTGAGAAAAGGCATTTTGGGAAGAAATTTGCAGTTCAGACCGTTTCTTTTGGGGAATTTTTTACGCAAATTGTGATATGGACTCCCGGCAAAAGGCACAAAAAAGGCGGAGCATACACTCCGCCACGATTTGCGTTAAGATGCGTTATTTTGCCATACGGAAACCGACTTTTCCGGTACGCTTGAAACGCAATTCCCGACCGGCAACTGTCACGATATCGTCGTCCCCCTCCTGCCGGAGCGTTGCCTTAAAAGGCATTGCCACACCGGTATCGGAGGCTTGCAGGACATGCAGAAAACGGGTTTCCGTAACTTCCGATGCCGGAGTTACTTCCAAACGCCAGTTCCCTGCGTACTTGAAATCCATATCGGGTTCCAGCGGCCAATTGCGGCCGGAAGCAAAGAATTCCTTTCCGGGCCCGCCCACAAGCGTGCTTCCGGCATTGGCAGGCAGCAGGGTCTGGACGAACAAACGCCCCTTGCCCAAATCCGCTTTCCACATATCCTGCCCGATGGATTCGGGTTTATTCTGGGTGTGGAGAATAAATTCCTTCTTCTGATCCGGCTTGACGGATGCCACACGGTCATAGATCACAAAGATATCCGGGCGGATATAGACGAACTGCCGCACCGCTTCTTTGCACTTTTTATTGGAATAACTTGCCGTGGCATCACCGGCGGCATAGAGATAATCTGCCGTATTTTCCAGGGCAATGGCCTTTGCCTTGGTGTTGGCATTCTGGCCGCCATGGTTGTAATAGGTTTTGCCGTCCGGCTTGTAGCTCCACGCCTTCCAGAAGGGGGCCATAGGCTCCTTATCCATGTGGATCAGGATGGTATTGTGCGCCACACTCTGGGAGGTGAAATTGTGGTGATGATCCATTTCCGTCCGGCTGCCGGAATCCAGCGCCAGGAAATCATGCTTGAAAATCACAAAGCTCAATTCATCATAGTGCTGATGGTTGCCGTTGGAAGAACCGAAGCGGAACGACGCATAAGTATCTTCCGGTCCTCTCCCCGACCACATGGAAAGGAACCCGAACTTCGGCGCATAAAAATACGGCTGGGTATTGGGCTTGCCCTTGCCCACCCGGGCGGGATCGAAGTCCGTCAGCAGGAAGGGGAACATGGGGTAGAGATAGGGAGAGATCCGGCGGTATTTTTCCGGGATATTTCCCATGAAATAGTAGATCTCATCGGCGATCTCCGGGTGTTTTTCCCCGTAAAAATGGATGTTCCACGCCAGATGAGTGTAGATGCCGGTATCCAGTCGGACCTGATTGGTGGAGTGCCACATATCCCCGATACCGTGCAGAAACGCCTTGCCATCCTTATCCGGGCAAAAGGCCAACCCCTCCACAAACCGGTGATAATAAAGCATCTGATTCCAGCGTTCTGCGATATTTTCCCCGAAAGCGGATTTCCAGCTGAGCAAAAAGAGCTGGGTCGCCAGCGGATAAGCGCCGAAGGCGTAACCGGTGGTCAGCGTGGAAAGCAGCCCGCTCCCGGCAGACATATCGTCCCGGAAATCCATCATCTTGACGAAGAGTGCCGCACCTTTTTTCAGCATCGCTTCGGCATCTTTATCCGCAATACCGTCCCCGTACAGCGTAAGCCCCATAAAATACTGCAAAGACCGTTCACCGTAATTACCATCCCTATGACTGCCGTGGGTACGGCGGAACTTGAAGACGGACCCCGGCTGGGCTTTCTTCACATAATCCAGAAGCGGCAGAATGACTTCCTTGCGTTCTTCCGGCGTAAGATCATTGTAAATGATATCATACGCCAGCATGGCATTGATACGGGTCTGCCCGAGAAGATCCATCCACCAATCGCCCTTTTCGCTGAATTGCAATGCCTTGACATAAAGTTTCAGGTAATTGAAAGCTTTTTTCTGATACTTCTTATCCTGCGTAATGAGATAAAGCAATGCACAACGGGCTGATTCATATCCGCCGGCGTATTTCAGCAGAGAAAACCCCTGGATACCGCCAGCTTTTTTGGGCTTGATGGTGCCATCCGGATTCCGGACAAATCTATCGGTCAATTCAATATAGGGGGCATCATCGGGGAGCCGGTCCACGATCCGTTTCAAATCGTTGAAATCTGCCGGTCTGGCTTTGGCAGTTGCCCGGATCGCCGGGATCATCTCCTTATTGAAGAAAAGCCGGGGGTGATCCTTGCGGATTTTTTTCAGATAAGCACCGTCTTTCAGAAGTCCGGTACGGTCGGAGGCTGAACAGCAAAGTCCCGCCAACAGCAAAAGAAATGCAGTAACCCGTTTCATTGTTCTTTCCTTATTTTAGAAACAGTTTTCTGTAATGTATCATCAACAGACGTTTTTGCAAGCCGTTTCCACATCAATGTCAATGAAAGAAAAGAAAATGCATCCAGGGGCAGAAAAAAAGTTATTTCTTCCCGGTCATGTTCCGGACAGACTGGTAGAAACTCTCCATCCCACGGGAAAATCCCAGCCGGTGCAGAGCCGTTTTTTCCAACACTGCCGATGCCTTTTTCTGCATCAATTCTGCGGCTTCCAAATTCCCGAGGCGGTAGGAATACAACGCCGCCGCACTGTAAAGATCCGCATCTGCCAGCAAAACCGTCTTCCCGGGGCGAGCTTCCAGCAGAGCCATGCTCCGGCCGATCAACTGCCCCGCAGTCTGCACTGCCGCCGCATCAAAGGGTCTCCGCTCCATCAAAAGCCACGCCATGGCACCGTCACCGCCCGGTTCTGCCGGAACATTCCGCAAATAAGCCTGCGCCACAGGAACGGCCTGTGCATCGTACGCCGGGATCCGGCAGGCAAGTTCGATCTGCTGAAAATAGAGTTTGCCATTCCCCGGAACGGCTTTCCGGCGGTCTTCCAGCAATTCCCAGGCATCCCGGTAACGCCCTGCCCCCTGAAGCATGAAAAGCCGCAATCGGATGGCTTCACTGTTGGCGGGATCGATTTCAAAAATCCTGCCCGCCGCAAAGTTCGCCATGCGTTCCTCCCCGTTCCGGAAACGGCTCCGCAACTCCGCAAGCAAAGGGGAAATTTCCCGCTGTTTCGCAGGGTCCAGCGTTTTCCCGGAAAAGCGTTCCAGCGCATCTGCCAGATCTGCCGCCTCCCCATCCCACAAAATCATGCCGCCGGAACCGATCAGGAACACATAGGGGTACACAGAATTGGCTGTAAGATAGGCTTTGCAGGTTTGCAAATCGATGTCCGCCGCACCGGAAAAATTCCGGTGACTGTAAACATCAAAAAACGCTTGCGCCTGACGTTTGCTGTCCGGCGTAAGCGCAATGATCTCCGTAAAGGGATAACGGACTTTCAAATCAAAAAGATGGTTCATCAGTTCCCGGGCAGCCCCGTCCTGTGTCCGGAAAAAGACCAGAACTTTCACTTTTTCCCGATCAGCGGCATCCGCCGCACCGGTCAGCGCCACCGGTCCGTGAAAGACAAAATCTGCCTTCAACTCCGTTGCAGGATCACCTGCACGCAGAGCAAAAAGCTGTACGCCACAGACGAGAAGTCCGCACAGCACCAACGCCTTACCCGCAAAATGAACCATCTTTTCCACCCCCTCTTCTTTTCAGAAAAAGCTTCTCACGCCTTTTCAAAACTGCGGGCCACTTGCAGCAGCCGGGTTTCGGCAAGAGCCGGAGCCATAAACTGCACGCCCACAGGCATGTTGCTTTCCGGATCTTTTCCGGCAGGCACACTTACGCCGCACGCCCCGGCAAGATTCAGGGAAATGGTAAAAATGTCCGAGAGATACATCTGCAAGGGATCGCTCTTTTCCCCGAACCGGAACGCCACCGCCGGAGTCACCGGCGTCATCAGCACATCGCACACTTTGGCGGCTTCTTCAAAGTCCCGCCGGATCAGTGTACGCACCTTCTGCGCCCGCAGGTAATAGGCATCATAATACCCGCTGCTCAATACATACGTTCCCAGGAGGATACGCCGCTTCACTTCATCCCCGAAGCCATCGCCACGGGTACGGAAGTAACTTTCCAAAAGATCCCTGGATTCTGCCCGGGCACCGTAACGCACCCCGTCGAAACGGGCAAGGTTGGCACTGGCTTCCGCCGTTGCCACAATGTAATACACTGCCACAGCATATTTGGTGTGAGGCATGGAAACTTCCACGGTTTCCGCCCCCAGAGCGCGCACTTTATTGACGGCATCTTCCATCACCTTTGCCACTGCCGGGCTCAAACCTTCCGTGGCAAAATATTCTTTGGGAAGACCGATACGGACACCTTTCAAATCCCCCGCCTGACGGACCGCATCCGCCCAACCCCCTGCGGGGTTCGGCAGAGATGTACTGTCCATGGGGTCAAACCCCGCCATCACATCCAGCAGGATCGCCGCATCTTCCACATTCTGCGTCATGGGCCCGATCTGATCCAGAGAGGAGGCAAACGCCACCAGCCCGCTCCGGGAAATACGCCCGTAAGTGGGCTTCAACCCCGTGATCCCGCAGAACGAGGCAGGCTGACGGATGGAACCGCCGGTATCCGACCCCAGTGCCGCCGGAACAAATCCTGCCGCCACCGCCGCCGCAGAACCGCCGGAAGAACCGCCGGGGACCCGGGTGGTATCCAGAGGGTTGCAGGTGCGCTGGAATGCACTGTTTTCGCAGCTGGAACCCATGGCAAATTCGTCCATGTTCAACCGCCCGAAAGGAATGAATCCGGCTTTTTTCAGCCGTGCCACCGCCGTACTGTCAAAGGGGGACTTCACCGGCTCCAGCAATTTGGAGGCACAGCTGCAGCGTTCCCCTTTTACGGCAATGCAGTCCTTGATCCCCACGGGGATCCCGTCATAGGGGGATAGAATGTTCCCCGCCGCGCGCCGGGCATCCGATTCCGCCGCCGCGGCAAGCACGTTGGCTTCGTTGATTTCCAGAAATGCCTTCACTTCGCCGTCTCGGGCCGCCACACGGGCAAGACACTCCTTCACGATCTCCGTGGAAGTGATTTTTCCGGCGGCAAGCTGTTCAGCAAGACCTTTTACGGTAAAATCCGTCATATCAATTCATCCCCTCCCCCGGCAGAACCTGCGGGACTTTGATCAATTCACCCTGGATCACTGCAGGAGCATTGGCCAGCATTTCTTCCCGGGCATAAGGTTCTCCGGGCACATCTTCCCGCCACACATTGCACAGTTTGGCAGCGTGGGCGGTGGGCTCGATGCCGGTCACATCGCACTCCTTGAGTTCGTCGATGTAACCGACGATCGCCGCCATATCCCGGCGGAGCTGCTCAAGTTTCTCCGGCGCGATCTCTATCCGGGCCAGACGGGCCACGTAATCGACATCAATTTCCATAGATCAGGCCTTTTCCAGTTCAAGAGTCTTGGTCACAAGGTCGCAGACTTCGGAGGGCCCGAAATACTGGATGGGACCGGGATAAACATAATCGGTTTCCACCGCCCATGCGGCACGGTTTTTGGCAAATTCCGCAAAGGGTTTGCCATCAAGTTCCACCAGAGCCTTGCGGATCACCGGCTTGTCATGGCCGTGACGGCGTTCCACGTTCATCATCATGGTGATCGGAATACCGCCGCAGATCCATTCATCGGAATTTTTGGTGGTGTTCCGGACGCTGGACATGTAACCGGTCTTGCCGGCACCGATCAGAGCGGCGGCACTGTAACCGAGGCTGTAACAATAGTCCGCATCAAAGTTGGACGGAGCGGCACAGCGGCCTTCATAGCCGAAGAAGTGGGTCTGGGCACTGAATTTGCCGTTGTACTTGCCTTCGGCAGCCATCTTCTTGAGTTTGCCCTTGACCATTTCGGCAAGCATCTTTTCGGTTTCGATGAGGGAAACCTGCACGTTCCCGTGGGGGTCACGGTCATTGCAAAGCTGTGCCTGGATCCCGGCGGGGAGAGAGGTGAAGACTTTGCCGCATTCCGCAGAAAGTTTCCCGGCAACGAATGCCACCTTTTCAGCGGCGGTATCCAGCTTGCCGAACTCTTCGGCATTGGCAGCAAGCAGATCGTTCAGTTCAGCGATCAGCTTTTTCACTTCAGGCACAAATTCGATCAAACCTTCCGGGATCAGAGCCACGCCGAAATTGCACTTGTTGGCGGAACGGGCAGCCACGATGCCTGCCAGTTCGTCCACGATCTGTTCCAGCGTCATCTGCTTGGCTTCCACTTCTTCGGAGATGATGGCGGCATTGGGATGGGTCTGCAAGGCACATTCCAGAGCGATGTGGGAAGCGGAACGGCCCATCAGTTTCACAAAGTGCCAGTATTTCCGGGCGGAATTGGCATCCCGTTCGATGTTGCCGATGAGTTCGCTGTAAACACGGCAGGCGGTGTCAAAACCGAAACTGGTTTCGATCCATTCATTCTTCAGGTCGCCGTCAATGGTCTTGGGGCAGCCGATGACCTGGATGCCGCAGTTGTTCTTCTTGTAGTATTCTGCCAGCAGACAGGCGTTGGTGTTGGAGTCGTCGCCGCCGATGATGACCAGAGCGGTGATGCCCAGCGCACGGCAGTTGGCAAGAGCCGCCTGGAACTGTTCTTCGGTTTCCAGCTTGGTACGGCCGGAAGCGATCATATCGAACCCGCCGGTATTGCGGTAGGCATCAATGATGTCCGCCGTCAATTCCATGGATTCATTCTTTACCAGCCCGTCCGGCCCTTTGAGGAAGCCGAAAAGACGGGAAGCCGGATTCAAAGACTTCAAGCCGTCAAACAGACCGGCGATCACGTTATGTCCGCCGGGAGCCTGCCCGCCGGAAAGGATCACGCCCACGTTCATGGGGGCGGCACTGCCGCCATTGCCGGCTTCAAAGGTCAGCACGGGGCTGCCGAAAGTACTGCTGAAAAGTGCCTGGATCTTTTCCACATCCGCCACAGCGGTGGTGGGGCCGCCTTCGCAAACCTTCACCACTGCGCCATTCCGGAGCGCAACGGGCAGTTTGGGCTGATAAGCGGCACGGGCTTTCTGAAGTGCAGAGATCATGATATAACTCCCTCTTTGTTTTTTTTATAGTTAGATTGAAAATGTCTCCCACAGAGGTGATTTCAAAAGTCATTCAAAAAATGGCAAAGAGGTCATTCGCAAAGAGCTGTGAAGGGTAGTTTCGGGGTGCTACCTGAAAGGTAACAGCCCAAAACGCTCCCTTTGCAGATCAAAGCGAGGACTCTTTGACAATTTTGAGGAGTTTTGAAATTACCTCTATTAATGTACCACAATTCGGTGATTTATCAAATT
Organism: Lentisphaeria bacterium; assembly: GCA_017457105.1. GTDB lineage: Bacteria > Verrucomicrobiota > Lentisphaeria > Victivallales > Victivallaceae > UBA1776. The sequence continues at coordinate 25,260 of JAFTIA010000105.1, forward strand.
GAAAATACCCCGGGATGTAGTATATTACCGAAAAAAAGGAGCTTTTTTACGGATCAGACAGTCCGTTTCACCGGAACGGTCCCCCTGATCCGTACGGTCCGGCGGACGGACAGTGACCGGATGCTCCCGCGAAACACCTGATAAAATAATAAAGCCCGGGGTATCCCGGCAGAAAAAGGAGCGCGATCATGATGAACATTTCCTGCAATACTGATTTTTTTTCTGGCGGCGGTGATCCGGCGCCCAATCTTCGTGCCATTGCCAATGCCGGGTTCACCCATGTCATGTGGTGTCACCACTGGAATACGGATTTTCTTTATACGGCACCGGAATACCGCAGGATCAAAGAACTCCTGAAAGAAAATGATCTTATCCTGCAGGACATCCACGGCTCTTCCGGGGTGGAAAAGTGCTGGTTCAGCACCGATGAAAGCTGCCGTCAGGCAGGAGTTCTTCTGGTAAAAAACCGTTTGGAAATGATGCAGGAACTTTCCGCAACAGGCGTTCTGACCATGCACGGACCTTTTTTCTCCAAAGATCTGCCGGAAAGACGGGAACAGGATGCACGGCAATTCGATCAGGTCCGGAAATCGCTGGATGAATTGATGCCGCTCCTGGAAAAGTATGACACCGCCATTGCAGTGGAAAATCTCATCGGGGACACCTGGGAAATGCTGGAAGAACTTCTTGCAACCTATCCGGCGGAACGCTTCGGCATTACTTTTGATGCAGGACACAGCCATATATACATCTCTCCCGGATGGGAATTTTTCTGCAAATGGAAAGACCGTGTCCTTGCGCTCCACCTGCATGACAATGATTCCACGGAAGATAAACATCAGCCCCCGTTCTACGGCTCGATCGACTGGGATGCCCTGACAAAAGTTCTGGCAGGATCCTCCTACAATGCCCCCCTGTCTTTTGAGATCAGTATGCGCTGTACCCCCTTTGCTCACACCGAAGATCTGCGGAATCCGCCGCCGGAAAAAATAGAAGCTTTTATGACGGATGCCTACGAACGCTGTGTCCGTGTTCACAAATTTTTTGAATTTTATCAAAAAAAATTGAAAAAAATATAAAAAAGTCCTTGTCTTTTTCTGAAAAATCAACTATAATTGCATAAAACAACGACTTTTACAATTTCGCATAATATGCGTTCTGTTAAGTTTGTTGAGGCTGAATACCCCCTGTATTGAGATAAAAAGGAGACTGAAAAAATGGAAACAAGTTCAAACAAACTTAACAGAACGCATATTATGCGTCGTTCCTTCACCTTGATCGAACTCTTGGTTGTGATCGCCATCATTGCGATCCTCGCCGCCATGCTGCTCCCGGCATTGAACAAAGCCCGGGATCAGGCACTCAAAACCAGCTGCGTCAACAACCTGAAAGCGCAGGCGACCGGCTCCCAGCAGTATGTTTCCGACCACAATATTTTCCCCTATTTCAACAGCGCCGTCGATGGGTTCCGGGTGGGATTCTCTTCCTGGAAAGCGCAGATCCTTCCCTACATCATGACCCCCGCCGCCGATCCCGGGGAATCCGTCCGGGGCAAACAGATGTGTACCGGCGTCTTCCTCTGCCCGGTATGGCGGATCGACAGTCACCCCTTCGGCTTCGGGTCGGACTACTCCTTCCGGGGCGGCTACGGGTATCCTTATGCTATCAGCGGCAACTATGTTGCCATGTCCGGCAACAAAAGTTTGCTGGGCTACCAGGGCGGTGTGCTATTCACCTGCCGCCCATCGGATCTTGCCAGCCCCAGCGAAACCATCAATATCGGGGAAACCTCCGATCAACAAGCCACTTCCCGCGGCGAAGCTGCTCTTATCTACGCAAGCTGGACGCCCCTCGGGCGGCATGAAAAATATACCTCCATGCCCATTGCGTGGTGTGACGGTCATGTTTCGGTCATGAAAAATACCGAACTCAACCGCCCCCAGCCGAAAAATTACGGCTGGAGTTATTACATGTCCCTCGGGCCCCGTCAGTAATACACCGCCCGGCATGAACGGCAGAGAGTTACGTCTCTGCCGTTTTTTTTGCAGAAAAGATACTATTTTTCAATCCATGCCTTGCCTTTTCCACTGATTTTTGCTATATTAAATCCAAATAAAATTTTAATCTTATGTATGGAGAAGTAGAAAAGATGAAAAAAATCCGCTCATTCACATTGATCGAACTTCTGGCGGTCACCTCACAACTCTGCCGTGATTTTTTCAAACGCTTTATTTGTACGGATCAGTACGGATGTGTACGGAAACATACGGAGAGTGCCGCTCACAAAAATACACCGCATCATACTTGCAAAGCAAGTGCTTCATGTTTGCC
>JAFTIA010000106.1 GCA_017457105.1 Lentisphaeria bacterium
AGCAATCAGCTTGCGATTTTTTCCGGGGCCTTGCGGTTCTGCGTGCGTTCAGCACGCGGAACCCAGCCTCGCAGAGACCAAGTGCACAGCAAATAAATTGCTATATAGAAAAATCAGTCATTGTTTAGTACACAGCCTTTTGAATTATTTCGAGAAAGGATAAAAAATGGATGATCTCAAGGATACGGCGGAAGCCGATCTTTATTTTGCCAATCACCCCCAGGGAGCCCGCTGGCGGGAGGAATTGGATGACGATGCCCGTTCCGGCGCACTCCGGGTGGCGGAACTGGATATACTTTGCACACTGGGAACACAGTGCATCCCGAATCGCCCCGATGTGCGGGCGGCATGGTTTGAACAGGCTCTTTACCTTATCAGCCACCCCGCTCCGCCGGATGACGGCAGTCTGCAAAGTGAAAGCATTGAAGGCGTGGGGTCCCGTACCTACACCGGCAAGAAGCGTTTCCTTGCCCCCCGCACGGAACAGCTTCTTGTGCCCTATCTCCGCAGTCTGGCTCTTGAATTGCTCCGGGGGTAGGTATGACTCCGATGGATTGGACTTCCGCAAAAATGCGGGTGATTTTCAAAAATTTTGAGTTTGGCGTTACCGGCGGGATGCCTCTCTTCCGCATCCTGCCGGAAAAAATCACGTCTGGCGAAAACGGTATCTGCCATATTGATTCCGCACGGCGAGTCACCGTGGTGTTAGGTCTGGAAACGCTGGAACAGGGATTTGCCGTCTTGCTGGATAAAAAAGGCAGACTGCAAAATATGCCGCAGGAAATTTTCGGTAATCCGGGGAAACTTCAACTTGTCCCCGCAGAAGATACGGAGATGTCCGGCTGGTTTTTCCCCGGGGCAAGTCTGGCAGCCAATACCTGTTACGGCATGATGCCGGAGGCAGGACACAGACTGCTGCTGGAGTTCTCCATTACGCCCGCCGGGCCGGAAAATGCCTACATGTACCGGGAGGAAAAGTCTCTTTTCTGACCGGATTACGGATTTTTTGTGCCTGACAGCCTCAAAAAACTCTTGTAATTTCCAAAATATATGCCATATTACAGCCGGGAGGGAATTTTTCCGGGGATCTTGTACGCCCTGAAAAGTCCCTCCCGGACGAGTTAGAGATGGAGGCTGTATAACGATGATCACGGTTCACGTTCCCTGCCATAAGTCGATGGCAGAGTTCCGTATCGACAAAAAAAACTATCTCGGCAGTTTCGTGCCGCAATGCGCTCCCCCCGCCCCTGACCCATGTGCAGAAATCCGTCGTGCTTTGGCAAATCCCATTGGCTCCCCCCGGTTGAAAGAACTTGCTTCCGGAGCCCGGACCTGCGTTATCATTTGCAGTGACCACACCCGCCCGGTCCCCAGCAATTTTATCATTCCTGCCATGCTGGAAGAATTGCGTGCGGGGAATCCGGAGCTGGATATCACGCTTCTCATCGCTACCGGTGTCCACCGGGCAACCAGCAGGGAAGAACTGGTCTGTAAATTCGGTGAAGAGATTGTCCGGCAGGAAAAAATCAGGATCCACGATGCCGGAGATACGGAAAGCATGACGGAGATCGGCATTCTTCCTTCCGGCGGAAAATTGAAAATCAATTCTCTGGCGGCAAACTGTGACCTTCTGGTGGCAGAAGGATTCATTGAACCGCATTTTTTTGCAGGATTTTCCGGCGGACGCAAAAGTGTTCTCCCGGGGATCTCCTCCCGGGAAACAGTGCTTGCCAACCATTGCTCGGAATTCATCGCCCACCCCTGTGCCCGTACAGGGATTATGCAGGACAATCCCATTCATCAGGACATGCTTTTTGCCGCCCAAACGGCAAAACTGCGCTTTATCGTCAATACGGTGATCGATCCGGAAAAACGGATCATCCGTGCCTTTGCCGGAGCATGCGAAGCCGCCCATCTGGAAGGGGCGGAATTCTGCCGGAAACAGGCGGAAGTGACCGTGCCGGAATCAGAGATCGTCATCAGTTCCAACGGAGGTTATCCGCTGGATATGAATGTTTATCAGGCGGTCAAAGGCATGACTGCCGCCGAAGCGGTCTGCCCCCCCGGAGGAGTGATCATTATGGTAGCGGGCTGTTGCGACGGCCATGGAGGGGAAAGTTTTTACCGGCACATGGCAGAGGGGGCATCTCCCGGAGCCATTTTGCAGGAAGTACTGTCCCACACCCGGGAAAACACCCTGCCGGACCAGTGGCAGTACCAGATCCTTGCCCGGATTTTGCAAACCCGCAAAGTCATCATGGTCGCCCCTATGTGTGACCGCTCCATGCTTAAAGAAATGATGCTGGATCCGGCACCGTCGCCGGAAGCCGCTTTGAAAATGGCATTTGAATATGTGGGGAGTTCCGCAAAAGTAGCCGTCCTGCCGGACGGTGTTTCAGTGATTCCCCGGAAAGCTGAGTAAAAATTGATGGAACAGTATTTGCAATTACTTGTTATCATGGCATTTGCCATCGGGTTATCCACGGTAGTCGGAGCTGTTGCCGGGCTGTTGCTCCGCAAGCTCCCTCACCGGCATCACGATATGATCCTGGGTACGGCGGCGGGGATCATGCTGGCGGCGGCGGTACTGGGGCTGATCCTTCCTGCGGCGGAAATGGAGCTTCCCGGAGCATTGTGGATGACAGTAACGGGGGCGGGCATCGGGGCACTGCTTATCAGCGTTCTGGACAGGATCACGCCGCATCTGCACCACATTGCAGGGCTGGATCATCCGCAGGAAGAACAACATGCGGCATCCGGGAGCATGAGTAAAACGCTGCTTTTCATTTCTGCCATTGCGCTTCACAAGATCCCGGAAGGTCTTGCCGCCGGGGTCAGTTTCGGAACAGGGGATTTGAGTGATATTCTGACGGTTTCCGGCAGTATTGCCTTGCAGAACATTCCGGAAGCCATGGTGATCATCGTCCCTCTGCTGGCCATCGGGGTCAGTATCCGGCGCACACTGCTCATCTCCGGCGGCATCGGGCTGATCAGCATGGTTTCCACCGTGGCGGGGTTCGGGCTGGTTTCCGTTATGCAAAACATGCTCCCGCTGATCTTATCTCTTGCGGGCGGAGCCATGCTTTATGTGATCAGTGACGAAATGATCCCGGAAACCCACGCTCACGGTTATGAAAAACAGGCGACCTTTTCCCTGATCGCCGGTTTTATGCTGATCGTAGTCCTTCAGCAGCTTCTGCCGTAAAAGAGTTACAGATGTTTTTCCAGAAAACGCCAGGCTTCTTCCATGGAGTCCGGCGTGGGATTGTGGCCGGTGGCGTGATTGAAAAAACCGTCTCCGGGCTGTAAAGACGCCTGACTGGACTTGTCATCAAACTCTCCGGCAATCAAAAACATGGGTTTTCCGGCACTGGCAAGCAGTTCTTTCTGTTCGGCTCCGGCGGCCTGCAATTCCGGCAAACGCCGCCCCCAGTACCACGCTTCGCCCCAGTTGGATTGCTGCCAGCGGATACCGAAATCGCTGCAGATCATAACCTTGATGCGTTCATCCATACAGCCGGTATAAAAGGCAAGTTTCCCCCCGAGAGAATGTCCGGCAACGGCGAGATGATCGGCATCCACCCGGGGATCTTCCGCCATGGCATCCAGCGCAAGGCGGGCATCATAAATCAGTTTCCCCATCCCGGTCCAGTCCGGGTGACGGCGGAGCAATTCTGCGGCGGCCCGCCCCCAGCGGCTGAAATCGTCCCGGGCATCCTCCTGCGTCAGATTCAGGTGATAGGTTTCCGGAGCGTAAACGATGTATCCCTTTTTCACCAGCATGGAACCCCATGCGATCAACTGTTTTTCTGCCGGATAGGGCGTATAAGGTTCGGTAAACTCACACCCGGCAATACGTTCCGGATAATAAAACGGCATCAGAACCCCGGGGCATTTGCCGGAAAAGTTCCGGGGGAGCATCACAAGCATCCGCTGACAAACATCCAACTCCGTCCTCTGGAAATACAATTCTCCCTCAAAATCCGGAGCGGAGAAACGCCGTTCCAGTCGGAGTTCCGGGGCAAAATCACTTCCGGCAGCACGGGAACCAAGCTGCTGCCGCCACCATTCCACGGGGTGTTTATCCATATCGTATCATCCTTTGAATTTACAGCACTAATGTAGCAGAAAAACAGGAAATTGCAAGGCACATTCCCTCCGGCAGGAAAGGCACTTTGCGCACTGCGGCATGTGCTTTGCCGGCAAGGGATTTTTTTGACAAAAGAGCCTATTCAGTCAAGTTCAGCAAAATATCTCTTGCAATTCCGAAAAACATCCAGTACAGTACAGCAAAACCATCAACGAAAGGATTGATTTATGCAGATCCCGCGCCGTAAACCTCTTACCGCCAATGTTGCAGTCCTCTCTGTGGGGCTGGATACCTACTGGGCTCAATTTCCCGGGCTGCTGGAGGAACTCCGGAAAAAGACGGACCGTTTTCTGGAAAAACTGCAGAAACACTCCGTGAATGTGACCGATTTCGGCATGATCGACAATTCCCGGAAAGCCTATGATACTCTGCCGCAAATCCTTGCATCCGACCCGGATGTACTTTTTGTGGATATGGTGACATACGCTACAAGTGCCACCTTTGCCGCAATCGTGCGTTCTGTATCCTGCCCGGTGGTGCTGGTGGCGCTGCAGCCTCTGGAAGCCATGGATTACCCCAATGGCACCACCTTTATGCAGCTCTGCAATGATGACTTGTGTTCCATCCCGGAATTTACCGGCGTGGCGATCCGCATGGGGAAACCGGTGGCGGATGTGATCATCGGAATGCTTGAAAATGATGAAAACGCCGATGAAGCCATTGGCGAATGGTGCCGCATTGCCCATGTCCGCCACGATTTGCGGAAAGCCCGCATCGGCTACATGGGCAGGGTACTGGATACCATGCTGGATATGCAGACGGATCCCACGGCGGTAACGGCGGCATTCGGCGGCCATGCCGTCCCCTGCGAAGCGGAGGAGATCATGGAATACTTTGCGGGACTTGCGGGAGATGATCCGGCAGTATCGGCAATGTCCGTCCGCATCCTGGACTTTTTTGACACGCCCGACCCCAAGAGCGACCCCCTGACCATGAAACTGACGCCGGAAGATCTGGAAACCGCCGCCCGTGCCGCCGTAGCCCTGGAGCGATTCATCGAAAAGAAAAAACTGGACGGCTTTGCCTATTATTACGAAAGCAGTGCCGGTTCCGAAATGCGGAAACTGGTAACGAATTTCATTGTGGGGAACTCCCTCCTTACGGGAGCGGGCTTCCCCATGTGCGGCGAATTTGATATCAAGACCTGCCTTGCCATGCTGATTTTTGACCGGCTGGAGATCGGCGGCAGTTTTGCAGAATTCCACCCCATCGACTTTGCCCGGGATTCGGTACTTGTGGGACATGACGGACCTCATCACCTGAATATTGCGGACCGCCGCCCGGTGCTGCGGAGTTTGCGGAAATATCACGGCAAACCCGGTTCCGGAGCAGGGGTGGAGTTCAATATCAAAACAGGGCCCATCACCATGCTCAGTATCGGCGTGAAAGAGGATGGCAAATTCAAGTTCATCCTTGCGGAAGGGGAATCCATGGCCGGGCCCATCCCGCCCACCGGGAACACCAATACCCACGGGAAATTCCCGCCGGATGTGCGGACATTCCTTGCCAAATGGTGCATGGAAGGGCCCACACACCACTTTGCTCTGGGGATCGGCCACCACGCAAAAACCGTGGCAAAACTGGCAAAAAGTTTCGGCATCGAAGCGGTGATCGTAACGGAATAAAGCAAAAAGGCAGCGCATGATGAAAAATCTTCAGAGAGTTACACTGGAATTAAGTTCCAAACCTTTTATTGATGACTCCGAAGCCACTGCCATCCGTGTGGCAGACCATCTTTTTACCCAGTGGCTCCCCCTGATCCGGGAAGCGCAGGAAGTTGCCATCATGCTCTGGACGGCGGACGGCAGTGAACTGCTTACCTGGACCGGGGACGAAAAGGACACCTTTGAATGGGCATACTGGCACGGTTGTGCCGAACCCCTGCCGCCCCCGGAACCCCGGCGGGAACGGGATAAACTCCATACGCACTATTACCCGAAAAAATACCGGGAAGACGTTACGCCCCGCACCTTCGGCTGGCTCCGGCGCACCATTGAGATCCTGAAAGAGCGGGGGGAAGCCATTACCGGCAAACCCGTTTCCATCGGGACGACGATGGACAACGGGCCGGAATTTGCCCTTTCTCCGTTCAAATACCAGTGGCACAGGGAACTGTGCGCCGGGTCCACCGTGGGGACAAACCGCTCCATCGTCTGCAATGCTGTGATGCACGCAGATGACCGCCGTTATGCGGCGTTTCCGGACGGAGTGCCGGAGGGGTTGTCTTTCGGCACATTCCTCGGGAAACAGTACAAGGCCTTTGCGGAACACTTCCATATTGACTTTCTCTGGCTCTCCAACGGGGCGGGCTTCGGCAGAGACCCCTGGGGAATGACCGGATTTTTGTTTGACAAAGAAACTTTCTATCCGGAAAATGCCGGAAACGCCGCCGCCACCATGCTGGGCTTCTGGCACGATCTCTACACCGCCTGTCCGGGCTTGAAAGTGGAAACCCGGGGCAGCAACTTCTCTGCAGGGGTGGAAATGGCATCGGATGCGGCCCCCCTGAAAGAGTTGTACCGGGAATACCGTATTGCCCCGCCGGTCAACTCGCCGTGGGCGGCGATCAATTACAATTCCGGGCTGGAACTGGCGGCGTGGATGTCCCACATCGCCGAACTGCCGGATGAACGGATCCCCTTCCGCTTCTATATCCACGATCCCTGGTTTTTGAACAGTCCGTGGCTGGACCGTTACGAACGGGAACCGTGGGATCTCTTTCAGCCATTGTCCGTTTCCCGCATCTCGTCGGACGGGCAGGCGCACGGAGCGAACCGCGTTGCCTTCCTGACGGCGGACAATTCCTACGGGGAAATGCCCGATCAGGTCCCCAACGAAGTGATCCCGCTGATACTGGATGCGTGGAACACGGCACCGGATACGGCAGGACCGCTGGTCTGGCTCTATCCCTTTGATGAATACAATGATCTTGTCCGGGGGAATTCACCCCGCCCCCAGAGCGTTTTGCGGGAGGAGCTGTTCCTCGGGGAATCCTTACAGAACGGACTGCCGCTCAATACGGTGATCTCCACGGCGGAATTCCGCAAAAATCCGGCGGCGGTGCAGGACCGTATTCTGGTAACACCGGTTTCGGCATGGACAGAGGAAAACCGTTCCGCACTGGAAGCATTTTCCGCCGCCGGGAACAGGATCCTCGTCTATGGCGGCACCGCTAACGCCCCCGCATGGCTGCTGGAAAAACTCCAGTTGAAAAACGCCGCTCCTGTAACCGGAAAAGTCACCGTGACTTCTCCCGGCGATCCGGAATCCGGCAAATGCGCCTATGTCCACAGCGCATACAACGAAGGGGGGCTGCAAGCCGTCCCCGCCGGAAATGACGGCCGCATTTTTGCACAGGCAGAACAGAATGGAGAAGTGCGGATCCTGGCATACGGTACCGGCAATTTCCTTTATACGGAAGCTTTGCCACCCATGCCGGAAAAGATCGACCGCAAAAACCGGACACTGGATGTGGCTCTTCCCGGAACCGTTTTCCAGACGGCGGCACTGCCTGTCCGCATCCTTTCCGGATTCGGCTGGGAACTGACGGCGCCGGGGGATGTGCCGCCCCGCACCACCATTTCACGGAATAACAACGCCTTCTATTACTCCGTCTTTGCCCGGGATACCACGCTGGACATGGCCATTTCCGCCCCATGGGGTGCGCCCATTTTAACAGGCATGGAAACCCGTCTTGCAGAAGGCAGAGCCATCTGGCGGCTGCCCCGGTTTTTCCGCCGGGAATGCCGGGCGTATATCCGGCAGGAAAGCGGCGTGATCAGCAGCAAGGTGGAACATCAGGCGTATCCCGCCTTCCATGACCGCCGGGAGTATGCGGGCTTGCAGAATGCGGAGGTCGCCTTCTTCCCGCCGGAGGGAGCAGAGCCGGAATTTCTGATCCGGGATCAGGGAGACCGGTGGAATCTGCTTCATGGAGAACTTCTCACCCCCGAGTGGCAGAATACCGCAAACGGCCGCTGTGCCGTTCTCCGGAACGTCACTGGGGATCTGCTGATTTCCTGGTGATCCGGCTGGCGGGGTACCGGGGTCCGCCCCGTGCCCCGGAACGGAAAAAGCACATGGCGTAATACCATGTGCTTTTCTCTTTGGCTCTGTACTAAACATAGACTGATATTATGGAGCGCAGACGATCTGGATCGTCAAGCGACGGGTCAAGGGCGGCATCGTGCCGCTGCGACCAAATGTCGGCTGTCGCTTCGCTCTCGAGCCTCCAAGCCCCTTGCGGGGATTTTTAAGTTCACGCAGCCCTTA
>JAFTIA010000107.1 GCA_017457105.1 Lentisphaeria bacterium
CGGCCGTTTTTTTTTATCATCGGAGGTGGTGGCAAGGCACAGAGGGGCAGAGACTGTCGGACCAGTCGGACCAGTCGGACCAGTCGGACCAGTCGGACAGGTCGGACAGGTCGGACAGGTCGGACGATGGGAACTTGGCTGTGTGTGGTCTGTGTACTCCGGAATTTCTAAAGCACAGGGCTTGCCGCGGCGCAGCGCAAGCGCAGACGGGTGCAGAAGCGGGGGGGCTGTTGGCGGGCAAAGCACATGGTGGGCGCAGAGAATGTCGGACAGGTCGGACAGGTCGGACAGGTCGGACAGGTCGGACAGGTCGGACGATGGGAACTTGGCTGCGTGAGAGCCATGTGCTTTGGAACTTCCGGAGCGCATGGCACTCTCACAGCCCCAAAAAACATGGTCCGTACAGGTCCGTACAGGTCCGTATCCCATTGGTCTGCAGTTTCGGCTCTGCGTCCGCCTCCGCTGCGCTGCGGCGCGGCAAGCTATGCGCTCCTGCCTGCCCCACCAACCACCGGATTCTCCGGTGGTTTTGACAGGCCTTTTTGAATGCGATTACTGTCCTTTCCAGAACAGCAACCCTTCGGTGGTTTCTGCTTTTGCCTTCTCCCCGAAAATCGGGCGGACATCCCGCAAATTTACATGACCATCAAAATAAGCGACATTGACCCCGTTTCCGTGCCGGAGAATAAGAACATCGGAATTTTCCACAACGGCTCCGGGTGCGGTCGTCGGGTAGGATTCTCCACCCCAGGTGGAACTGCTGATATTCAAACGGCCATCCGCCAGAGCAAAACAGCCCGTGGGCTGCGGAATCAAATGGACCTTCAGCGGCGGCGTGTCGGTATAACCGAACAAGCGCTTGTTTCCGGAAACACGGACACTGTCATTATAGCCGTAACTGCTTACAAGATAATGACTGTTGTACATGTGTTTGAATTTCCCGGAGGCACACTGGAAGGACCCGAAATAGTAAGGCTTCTTATCCGTTTTGTACTGCATGGGGTATTCGCTTCCGGCAACATAGGGGTAAATGTAATAACCGATAACCCCCTTGGCCGAATACCCCCACGGGGCATAGTCGCTGTGATCCGCGGTGTATTGCAGCAGCCCCAATGCCTGCTGTTTCAGATTGTTTTTGCAGCTGGCCCCCTGCGCCGTCATCCGGGCCTTGCCCAGTGCGGGCAGTAACATGGCAGCAAGAATGGCGATAATAGCAATTACTACCAGAAGTTCGATCAATGTAAAAGATTTTTTCATTTTCATTTTTTCACCTGTTCCTGTAAATTTATTTGATACCTCTGAAAAGCAAATTGTTCTCATCGTTGTTCGCCAACAACCCCAATACCTTGCGCTGCTCAACATGCCCATCAAAGAAGGTCATATTGACCGCGCCTCCGTGGCGCAGTTCCACAACTTCATCTGCTGTGGCTCCCGGGGCCGTATTGGGGTAAGCCCCGCCACCCCATGTCGCCGCATTGGCCTGCACAGTAATATTGACCCGCCCGTCAGCAAAAGCCATCAGCCCAGCAGGTTGAGCAATTTTTGTGACCTTGTTCGGCTTGGTGGCGTTATAGCCGAAAATTGCAACATTTCCAACAACCCGGGACTCCCCGTTATACCCATAACACCCGACAGCATAATCCCCGCCGGTTCCGGTGTAACGGTATTTATATTTGGCGGTGGGGCACTGATAAGTCCCCAAAATATAGGATTTTTTATCCGTGATATATTCTTCCGGGTAAGCACTCCCGGCAATATACTGATGCAGATAATAATTGAACGTCTTCCCGTTGCAATAACCATAACAGGAAAAATCATCATTTTCCGTTGCATACTGCAAATAGCCAAGCCCGATCTGTTTCAGATTATTTTTACAGCTGGCTCCCTGTGCCGTCATCCGTGCTTTGCCCAGTGCGGGCAGCAGCATAGCGGCGAGAATGGCAATGATTGCAATGACCACCAGGAGTTCAATCAGCGTAAAGGAACGACGCATAATATGCGTTCTGTTAACCATTTTTGAACTCAACATCATTCTTTTCTCCTTCAAATTCTCTGTTTCCAAGATTATTTCAGCCTCAACAAACTTAACAGAACGCATATTATGCGACCTGCAAAATCAATCTTCTCTTAATTATAGCAAATTTCTTGCAGAAAGGCAAGTGGATTGGAGAATTTTTTTGAAAAAATAAAGTGCTTCGAGCAGTGCACGGGGTGCGGTCAGATCCGATACGGATATGCTCTATGGTACACAGAGAGCCATGCGCTTTGGAATTTCCGGAGAGCATGATATACACACTGTCAAGTGCTGATCGTCCTGATTGCCCGCAGCATCGGCTCTGCGGCAAGTGCTTTGCAGAGCCGCCTTCTCCCTGAAACCCTTTACAGACCTGCCTGGGATTTGACGATGGCTTCCACTATTTTGTACTGCTCAATATAAACAATACGCAATTTTTTTCTGTTGAGCAAATATTTTTTGCCGCCGCATTTCCGGCAGGATTTTGCCATGTGGCCGGTGCCTTTGCAAACAGTACATTTGATGGGGCAGCGTTCCATAGCACTGATATTTTGAGAAGATTCTTCCCCGGAGGAGCCCGGATCGGGACTGTCAAACCCCTGTCTGCTGACTTTGCCGGACCCTTTGCACCGGGCACAGACGCCCGTTCCCCGACAGGTAAAGCATGTTTCCCTTCCGTCCAGACGGCAGGATGAACACTCCTGAAGAATAGCATTGGCAAGCATTTTATCCCGATGATGAAGATCGCCCGGCATCAAACGACCGATCAAAACGCCGCCGTAATTGACCAGATCCGGACAGTGCTTGTCCAGCTCCGGGCAGTGCATCCGGGGGTATGCGCTGCTCAAAAGTGCCAGATTGGTAGCTTTCAGCCGCCGGGATGCCTGAATATCGCAGGTGCGCAGAATTTTCAAAACCTTCCGGGGATAGGCTTTTTCTTCTGCCGAAATCGGCTTCGGGGACTTTTTACACCCGTTCCCCGCAAGAAATATAATCGATACGCACAAAAAAAGAAGCAACCGGAATCTTCCCTTCCGGCTGCGGAGTGCGGTCAAAGAAGCATTCTCTCCCATCATGTTCAAATCCCAAATCCACAGTTATTTACAATGGCGTTAAGATACCATTGTTTGCTTTTTTTTCAAGTTGGAAATGGTATTTTTCCGGAAGAAAAAAATAGATTTTTTTTTGATTTTTTTTGCGATTCCGTGTAAGAAAATGCTCTTTTGAGCGTATCACTCCGCACGCAGTACCGTAATGGGGTTCTGTTGTGCCGCCTGCCATGCCGGATATGTCCCGAAAATCACCCCCACCAAGGAAGAGATCAAAAGCGATGCCGCCATGCTCCACCAGGAATACACCGTGGGCATGTCTGCATACATGGTGATCACCTGCGATATCCCGACTCCGAGCAGGATCCCCAGAACCCCGCCGGATGTGGTCAACACCACTGTTTCGATCAGGAATTGGAAAAGAATATCGCTTTTTTGCGCCCCCAGTGCCCGGCGTGTACCGATTTCCTTGCGCCGCTCAAAAACACTGGCAAGCATGATATTCATAATGCCGATCCCCCCTACGATAAGGGAGATCCCCGCAATGGAACTCATGACGATCGTAAAGATATTCTGCGTTGCTTCCCGCTGTTTCAAGAGATCCAGAGGGACCACCAGATCCCAGTCTTTGACTTTGGCATGGGTCTTTTCCAGATAGTTGGCAATGCGCTTTGCCGTATTGCCGATGTGTTCCAATTCCGCCACTTTCACCAAAAGGACATCGTAATCAATCATGGTTACTTTCACGCCGCCGGATTCGGTGGAGTAAGCGTAATCCCCGAACAACGCTTCGGAGGTGGCTGACGGGATCAAAATCATATCGTTGGGGCTTCCCAGTTCCGGATAATTGGTGCCGTTATCGTTTTCCAGTACGCCGATGACTTTTAAGACCAGCGTTTCCACCCGGATGTTGGACCCGATGACCTCCTGATCCCCCAGCCGGAAAAGTTTCCGCTTGACATTGCTGCCGATCACGCATACATTTCCCGGCCGTTTGAATTCCCACGGGGTGAACCATCTGCCCTGCACGAGCATACTTGCAGAGTCCGGCAGAAAATTCAAATCCGCCCCCACCAGTTTCAAATCCAGCCGTTCCTGACCTTTCATGACCCGTTTCCGGGCATCCCGCAGGGTGGTGATCCGTTCCACATTATCCAGATCCGCCAAATGTTTCCGGTCCCGGAGCGTCAGGCCGTAACGCTCCACCAGACTGGTTCTGCCGGTACTTACCGCTCCCCCTGCCACCGGAGGTTTTTTGGAATAGACAATGATTTTATCGATCCCCATGGCTTCGATCTGGGAAAGGGCACTGCGTTTTGCCCCCTCCGAAATTGAGAGCATGGCGATCACGCTTCCCACCCCGAAAATCACCCCGAGAGAGGTCAGAATAGAACGGGTTTTGTGCAAGCGCAGGTTTTGCAGCGAGAGTTCAATAATGTCCGATACCAGCATCATTGGCCCAGCCCTCCTGCTTCCAGTCTGCCGTCCCGCAGTCGGATGACTTTATCATAATGCGGCTCAAACATGGGGTTGTGCGTTACCATTACAATGGTCATCCGGCGTTCCCGGTTCAGCGTGTGAAAGAGTTTCATGATTTCATTGCCGGTTTTTTCGTCCAGATTCCCAGTGGGTTCGTCCGCCAGCAGAAAGGCGGGTTCGTTGCTCAACGATCTTGCCACTGCCACCCGCTGACATTCCCCGCCGGAAAGCTGATTCGGCCGGTGCCCCAGCCGGTGCCCCAGTCCCACGATCTTTGCCAGTTCCAGTGCCCGTTCCCGCCGTTTCCGCCGGGGGACACGGTTGTAGATCATGGGGACTTCGATATTCTGTTCGATAGTGAGGTAATTAAAGAGGTTGAAACTCTGGAAAACAAATCCGATCTTCTGATTCCGGATGGTCGCCTGATCCCGGTCCGCCAGAGACCCCACCTGGATCCCCTCCAGCGTATAATCTCCGCCGGTCGGCACGTCCAGCATCCCCAGAATGTTCAGCATGGTGGATTTCCCGGAACCGGAAGTCCCCAGAATACCCACAAACTGCCCCCGGTAAATATCAAAACTGATCCCTTTCAGCACCGGGACAGCAAGTTCCCCCGTGTTGTAGGTCTTGGTGATGTTCCGGAGCGACAATACAAGATCATCGCCGCAAGGTCTGACTTCCGGCTGGCTCATAGTTATTCCGACTGTTTTTTGTCATAGGGCCGGTAGAGGTACACCACATCCCCTTCTTCCAACCCGTCAGTGATTTGGACAAAGTTATCGTTGGATTCCCCGATGGATACCGGCGTTTCTTTGGGCGCACCGCCCACCCGGCGGTACACATAAAAACTGGACTGCCGTTCAAATACCGCTTCCACCGGAATGAACAACGTATTCTTGATGACCCGGGAAATGACCTCGATTTGCACACTCATCCCGTTGACCAGCTGGGGATCCTGCCGGTCCAGCACAATGCGGGAATTGTAAACCTTCGGGGACGCAGAGTCCCAACTGTTCTGGTTTACCGGCAATGTGGCGATCTTGCCGATCTTGCCGTACAGTTTCAAGGCCGGCAGCGAATCCGGCGTGATGATGACTCTGTCCCCGACCTTGGTGCGGGAACGGTAGGTTTCCGGCAGGTCAAAGTCCACCATCAGATTATTCATTTCCGGAATGGTCAAAATCACCAGGCGTTTCCACACATCCATACCCGGCTTGATGTCCGGATTCCCCCAGCGGCGGTCCGGGTCGGCATAGATCACGATCCCGTCTGCCGGAGCCACCAGTTTCATCATGGGGACGTAGGACTCGTATTTTTCCAGCTGGTTGCGGACCCGGCGCATGTTGCTCCGCAGATTGTCCACCTGTTTATTCCGCTGGACCAGCGTGGAGGAGGTGGAAATACGCACCTTTTCCCGGTTGAGTTTCGCCTGTTCCAGTTCGTTGTAAAGGCGCAGGAGCTTGATGGGGTCATCGTACCGCTTGAACGCCTTGCGGTCCATGCGGGCACTGTCCAGCGTATTCTGGGCGGTATCGATCTTGTTTTTCAAGTCATTGAGGGCGCTTTCGTCCTCTTTTTTCTGGGCGTCATCGGTAACACCGGCTTCGGCGATCTCCTGTTTTTTGTTGTCATAATCCTGCTGGGCGGTGGCAAGACTGGTTTCTGCCGAGGAGATTTTCAAGTCGTAGGTTTTACGGTTGTTTGCCCGTTCCAGACGCAGATATTTCCGCAACGCCGCTTCCGCCTGATTGAGCCGGTCATCGGCGACTTTCATATCCACTTCGTTGCCCCGTTCCTGGACTTTGGCATTTTCGATGGCAAGGACCAGTTCCTTTTCCATATTGGCGTAGGAGGTTTTCAGATCATCGATCTTTTCCAGCAGGGCATCGGTTTCAAAGACCGCCAGCACATCCCCGGCTTTGACTTTGGTATTTTCGTCCACAATGCTCAAGAGTTTGGTGGAATAGTTTGCCTGCAAAGAAAGTTTGTGCTTCTTGCTGGCAGAAACGCTTCCCCCCAGCCGCAGTCCGAGGATCAAATCCGCCCGTTTCAGCCGGTAAGTCCTGTCCGGATCGGCTTTGGAAAGCTGTGCATTGCTTTTATTTACCTTATTTGCCCGGTATTTTGCCCAGGCGATCACGCCGTACCCGTATCCGGCTGCCAGAAGCAGTTCCGCGATCACGGTGACGGTGATCAATTTGATCCAGCGTTTTCCTTTCATCACTTGCTCCCCTCACGGGCTGCCGGTTTCTTTTCCTCCTCCGGATCGGCGGGAAGGGTGGGGGAGTTGAGAGTCCTGTCCACAAATTCCTCTTTCACCTGATGAAGGGTGCTTTTGGGGGCGGGCAGCGAGGGGGATTTCCGGAGGATCTCGCCGATTTTGTTGTTCACTTCCGCCACGGTATCCGGGTCAAAGAGGATGCCGTCCGCCACTTCGTCCGGCGTCAGGATCTGGACACGGATGAAGAAGAGAAGCTGAAGCAACTCTTTGGCACGGTATTTGGAGGTGAAAAATTCCCCGAAATAAGGCATGTCGCTCAAGAACGGAATGCGTTCCTGGGAAACGGATTCACGGCTGTTGTAGAGTCCGCCCATCATCAGGACCTGCCCGTTGCCCAGTTTCACATTGGTGGAAATATTCCGGATGGAGATCAGCGGCACCTGATAATTGCCGTTCCCCTGGGAGATGGTCTGATAACTCTGGATATTGGAAACTTCCGGCTCCACCAGAAGGGTCACAGAGTCGTGGTTGATCATTTTGGGTTCCACTTTCAGCGTAACACCCACCCGTTTGAAGGTGGTGGATGTGCTGATGCTGCCGCTGGTGATGGTCTGGGACTGGATCGGCACATCCTGACCGTTGGAAATGGTGGATTCTTCGTTGCGTGCCACGACAATGATGGGCGAGGAAAGAACTTTGGCATCCGAGGCATTCAGGAGCCACTGAAACGCCACGTTGAACGCCGTATCGCCGGAGGAAAATGTCCAGTCCAGCTTGCCGCCGTCATTGGACTGGGAGGGGGAAAGCTGACTGGTGGAGAATCCGGCAACATTGGCGACCGATCCAACCGTTTCACTGCCGGACACCGGATCCAGCATGGGGACGTTGTTCTGCACATTGCTCACCCCGAAAGAGAGATTGCGCTGCATCCCGTCGGACACCATGACTTCAATGACCTTTGCTTCGATCAACACCTGCGGGGAGGGCATATCCAGCGTGGGCAGAGCCTCTGCCAAAGCCTGAATATTGGATTTGGTATCGTTGATGATCAGAAGATTCTGCTCTTCAGCACTTTCCACATACCCCTGATCGGTAATGAGGGCTTCCACGCTGGCAAGGATCTTGGCGGCGGTGGAATACCGGCAGCGGTAGATCAAAATGGAGCGGTCATTGGGGGCGTTGATGATCTTCAGATAGGGTTTTCCTTCGGAAGAAACGGTTTTGCGGGGTTTCTGCAGGGGGCGGAAAAGGGAACGGAGCTGTTCTGCCACATTCCGGACGTTCTGTTTCCCCTGTGCAATGGATTCCGGGGTTTTCACCACGATTTCCCCGGGGTAAACAATGGAGGGCGCGGCTCCGTCATTGGGGCCTGCAAAACAAGTTGCGGCGACGGCAAAAATCACCGGTAGAGAACCAAGTTTCCACATCATTTTTTTTGAGTCCTGTTCTGAATTTTCAAAATGTTGTTTTTTAATGTATATTCATGGGTACTATACACCCCCGCAGGCAAAAATCAATGGTGTATTCCGGGAAAAAAGGTTGAAAAAAAGGTATTCCGGCTGTACATTAAAAGAATCTTTTCAAGGCAGAGGGATATTTTATGAGCAGAACATCGTCGATCATCCGGGATTTCACCAGCGGACCGCTTTTCTGGGGAATGGTGAAATTTTCGCTGCCCTTCATGTTTTCCAATGCTTTGCAAGTCTTTTATTCCATGGCGGACATGTTTATTGTCGGGCGTTATGTCGGCAGTCACGGCATGGCGGCGGTATCCATTGCATCCCAGGCGACTATGCTGCCTACCATGGTGGCATTGGGGATGACTACCGGGGGGCAGGTTTATATTTCCCAGTTGATCGGTGCCGGAAAGAGGGAGAAACTCAATTCTGCCATCGGGACACTTTTCAGCCTTATTCTTTTGATGGCACTGCTGGTGACTCTTCTCGGGATGGGTCTTGCCGGAGAGTTTCTGCGGATTTTGCATACGCCGGAAGAGGCGTTTGCCGGAGCGTATCATTATCTTTTTATCTGTTCCGCCGGGATGATTTTCATTTTCGGCTACAACATGATCTCCGCTGTTCTGCGGGGGATGGGGGATGCCAAGCATCCTTTCTGGTTCATCATCATTGCATCGGTGGTCAATGTACTGCTGGATCTCTTGTTTATTGCCGGGTTCGGCATGGGGCCCGGCGGCGCAGGGCTGGCAACGGTGTTGAGTCAGGGGATCGCATTTATTATTTCTCTTGTTTTTCTTTTCAAACACCGGGGAGAATCCGGCTTTGACTTCAAACTCCGCAGCTGGCGGCCGGACCGGCAGATCAGCAAAGTTCTGCTTCAGCTGGGGATCCCTTTCACCTGCCGTTTTGCCACCATCAACCTTTCCATGCTGTATGTGAATTCCCTGATCAACACGCTTGGCGTCAGTCCTGCGGCGGCATTCGGCATCAGTGTCCGGCTGGATGAACTGGTCAACAAAATTTCCCAGGGGGTGATGATGGCAGTTTCCACCATTTCCGGCCAGAACCATGCCGCCGGAAATTTTCAGCGGGTACGGAAGTCGGTCTATTACGCATGGTGGATCTGCGGAACATTCTTTTTCATTGTGGGGACGATCTTTTTCTGTTATCCCCGGCAGATGTACGGGATTTTCACGGATGATGAATCGGTGCTGGTACTTTCCACGCTGTTGATCCCTATTTTTTTGTGCCATTACCCGGCTCTGGCGATCATGAAAGGGACCAATGGCTTCCTTCAGGGGATCGGCAATGCCAAACTGGGGCTGATTTTTGCCATATTGGACGGCATGGTTTTCCGTGTGGGGTTGAGCTGGTTTTTCGGGATCTGGATGGGCATGGCTCTGAAAGGATTCCTGATCGGCTACGCTCTGGCGACCTGGGCGACGGCGATCCCCGGGCTGATCTATTTCTTCTTTGCCCCCTGGTACCGGCGCAAAGCCGTAACGGATTAAATCTCCACCCATTTTTGATACAATAAATCTTCTTTTCCATGCGTTTCTATTTCCGGAAACGGAAACCCGTCTCCCCCGGGAAATTTTCAAAAAAGGAGAAGACAAAATGAAAACAAGTAAAGTTCTGCTGCTGCTGGCGTGTGCTGTAATGGGTGCCGGATTGTATGCCGATGATGCCAAAACTCCGGAACGCCCCGGAAAAGGTTTCCGCAAAATGGGGCAGCGCCCGGATATGGTGAAAATTCTGAACCTGAACGATGCGGAAAAGAAATCCATGGAAGAAGCCGATGCCGCTATGAAAGAAGCGGCAAAAAAAGTTCGGGAAAAGGCGTTGGAAGAAGCTAAAAAACTTGCCGCCGCCAACTGGGATGCCAAGCTGAAAATCTACAAAGAAGCCGCTGCCCGTCTTACGGATGCCAAAGAAAAGGCACGGGCGGAAAAGATGCTTGAGCGGATGGAAAACGGGCGTGACCGTCTCGTGGAACGCATTGCGAACAGGATTCTCAATGGCGACCGGGGCAAACGCCCCGGATTTCCCGGCGGGCCGGAAGGCCGCCACGGGAAAGCTCCCCGGGCTGAATAGTCAGGGGTAAAAAAAGAGCACATGGCTGTGTTATGCAGTCATGTGCTTTTTTGTTTCATTTATTCTTCCGGGGGGAGCGTACGGGTCGCCACGATGTCGATGCCGGTATTGGCGGCATTGCAGAGCAAACAGGCTCCCGCCTGGATCGGCAGACGGACTTGCAGTCGGCCAATGGCTTCCAGCACAGCTCCGATACGGTCTTTGGGGACTGGATCGGCACTTTTCAGCGGCAGACGGGGATAGGCTCCGCTGTCCGTGGCGGCGGTGGCGGTAACGGTGCGCCGGGGATCCGTCACTTCCTGAATGGCGTACTGCTTCCCCCGGGGGCAGCGGTTGCCGGAAACGACCCATTCGCCGTTTTCCTGACGGATGGTCAAAAGACACCCTGCGGGGCAGACAATACAGGTTTTGGCAATATCGCTCATGCTTCTTCTCCTTCCAATTCAAACCGGATCACTCCGGCGGCGGGATCGTTTACAGTGATTTCCATGGTCAGCATTTCTGCAGGGCGTGCCGCCTGCAAACGCTGTGTTTTCAAAACCGTATTTCCCTGAACTGCCCGGAAAACGGCGTTGTTCAGCACCTTTGCCGGACGCATGTAAAAACGGTTCGGTACACCGGGGCGGCAGCCGCAGGGGGCAGTATAACGCAGATTGAGCCCCGCTTCCACCGGAATATCGGCGGGAGCCCTTTCGCCACGGAGGAAATCCACGGCGGATTTTCCGCACAGCGCCCCTTCCGCAGAAGCGTAGTCCGCCAGATCATGCACATGCAAGGCATTGCCGCAGGCAAAGATCCCGGGGACACTGGTCATGTGGGCACTGTCCGTTACGGCACCGCCGGTCACAGGATGGAGCCGGACGCCGCACTTGCGGGCAAGTTCATTTTCCGGGATGAGCCCCACGGAAAAAAGGACGGTATCGCAGTGGATCTTTTCGGTTTTTCCCGGATCGGAAAGAGGGGAAAGGGTGACGGATTCCACCCGGTCACGGCCATAGATCCCGGTAATGCGGGTGGCAAGATCCAGACGGATGCCGAAATCGTCCAGACATTGGGCAATATTCCGGGCAAGACCGGAGGGATAGGGCTGGATCTCCACCACACGGGCGACTTCGATCCCGCTCCAGGTCAGGCGGCGCGCCATGATAAGCCCGATATCGCCGGACCCCACGATCACCGCCCGTTTCCCGGGGGCAACGCCTTCCATATTGACCAGTTTCTGTGCCAATCCTGCCGTGAACACCCCCGCCGGACGGTCGCCGGGGACGGCAATATTGGCACGGGTGCGTTCCCGGCAGCCGGTGGCAAGGATCACGGCTCCCGCATGGAGGCGTGTCACGCCGGTTTTGCCGGAATACAGGATGAGTTCATGCTCTTCACCGCAGGGCGTGATACTTATTGCCGTATGGCCGGAAAGCATTTTTACTTGTGCCTTGCGTACCTGCAACGCCATGCGTTCCGCATATTCCGGCCCGGTGAGTTCCTCCCGGAAATAGTGGAGCCCGAAGCCGTTATGGATGCACTGGAGAAGGACGCCGCCGGGGGCTTCTTCCCGGTCGATCACGGCAGTACTTGCCCCGCAGGAAGCGGCGGCATGGGCGGCACTCAACCCGGCGGCACCGGCACCGATCACGGCAATATCGCAAAACAATTCTTTCATTTTGCCACCTCATTTTCTGCGGTGATGCGGCTTGCGCCGCCCCGCTTGGTGATTTCCTGCACCGTTTTCCCGGTTTCCCGGGCAATGATTTGCAGGATACGGGCAGTGCAGAAGCCTGCCTGACAGCGGCCCATTCCGGCACGGGTGAAAAATTTCACGCCGTCCAGCGTGGTGTGTCCCATACGGACCGCCCGGACGATCTCTGCCTCGGAAACCATTTCGCAACGGCAGACGATTTTGGTCCATGCGGGGTCTTCCTGAAATTTCAAATCAGCTTCTTCCGGAGTCATTTCCCGCAGGGGTTTCGCATATTCCGGCAGGGGGGCGACCTCTTTTTTGCAGGGGGCATTCAACCCGGCCTTTTCCAGAAGCCCGATAAGATATTCTGCAATGGCGGGGGAGGCCGTCAATCCGGGGGATTGGATGCCTGCCGCTTGGATCAGGGCCGGGGCTTTTGCCGAGATTTGGAGCATGAATTTCCCGGTCCAATTCTGCAAAACCGGCCGCAGACCGCAGAAACTGGCAATGATATCTCTCTGGGAAACTGCCGGGATCATTTTCTGTGCGATTTTAAAGATTTCCTCCCTGTCCTGTGCGGTGGTGGAAGTATCTTCCTTGTCTTCAGTCATACGGGCAGTGGGGCCCACCATGGTGGTACCGCCTGCGGTAGGGATCACCAGAACCCCTTTGGAGTGTTCTGTGGGAACCGGGAAAATCACATGCCCGGGCCGGTAGGGGACGGTTTTATCCAGCAGATATTCATCCCCTTTCCGGGGCAGGATGGAGAAGGATTCCCCGCCGAAAACAGCGGATACTTTATCCGCATAAAGTCCGGCGGCATTCACCACATAGTCTGCCGTACAGGAGCGGCCGTCGGAAGCGGAGATGTGCCATTTGCCATCGGCAAAACGGGCTTTTTCCACCCGGAAGTCCGTCAAAATCTCCGCCCCGTTTCTGCGTGCCTGACTGCACAGGCTGAATACATAACCATAAGGTTCCACCACGCCGCCATCAGGAGCAAGAAGCCCCCCCAGAACGCCGTCCGCCAGTCCGGGTTCCAATTCCCGGAGCCGTTCCGGAGAACACCATTCCATGCCGGGAACCCTGTTTTCCACGCCCCGGCGGTAAAATCCTTCCACAATGGCAAGCTCTTCCTGCGAAAAGGCCGCCATGATGATGCCGCAGCGGTTATACGGGAAATGGAGTTCCTGCGCCAGTTTTTTGAACGCCTGATTGCCCTGCAATTCCAATTTGCCTTCCAGCGTACTGACAGGCAGATGAAATCCCCCGTGGACAATACCGGAATTGGCTTTGGATACGCCGAACCCCACATCGGTTTTGGCTTCCAGAATAGTGACTTTTACTTCCCGCAGACTCAAAAAATAAGCCAGCGCCGCCCCGGTCGCGCCCCCGCCAACAATGGCAACATGCTGCATTTCAGCCATAAAAAACTCCGCTTGAATCGGTTTGTTTAGTTGTTTGTTTACTATTTTAAAATATCACGCTAAACAAAAAAATCAAGAGAATATCGTGTGGAAAAGAGAAATTTACAAAAGGGAAGATGGTGCAAAGTACTGGGAGGGGGCAGGAGAAATGGACAAAATGGACAAAATGGACAAAATGGACATGGCACAAGAATACGAGTGAGCCATGTGCTTTGGAAACTCCGGAGCACATGGCACACACACAGCCATGTGCCAATCGTCCGACAAGTCCGACAAGTCCGACATTCTCTGCCCCCTGTATCGGCTCTGCGCAATGTGCCATGCCAGCTAACAGAACACACAGCCATGGGCTTTGGAAATTCCGGGGAACATGGCACACACACAGCCAAGTGCCATAAGTCCTATAGGGCCTATAAGTCCTATAGGGCCTATTCCGGCATTGCCCGCACCCTGTGCATTGCGCAATGTGCTCTGCCAGCCGATGGGAAACCTCACTTTTCCCCCCGTGTACCCCCCTTTCGCCCCGTGGGCGAAGGGTGGTCATTTTTTGGGAATACTTTTATTCCGGCATCGGTTCCAGAGGCGCGGTGATATCCCGCAGGGGGCTTGCCTTGTGGGACTGGAGTTTATCCAGAATACGGCCCATCTGGCGATCGACCTTTGCCACAGCATCGTCAATGACCTGATACATATCATACCCGGATGCGGAAGCGGCGGCGTCATGGTTCTTGAAAGAAACCAGAACCTCTGCGTAACAGAGCCCCTTTTCCACTTTCAGTACGGCTTTACTGGAGGTGATTTTGAGAGATTCACGGTCCAGCAGCTGCATCAACCGATCTCCGACGGCCTGACGGAGCGCTGCAGTAATAGCAAAATTACGTCCGGTGATGTCGAGTTTCATACGTACCTCCTTGGTTATGGTTCAATGCAGGTACAAAAACGCGTGTTTCCGTCCCTGCGGTCATTACATGGAGAACTGGGGGCCCAGATAAACCTCCTGGGCTTCCTTGCTGTTCACCAGAAAATGCTGATCGCCTTCCAACAGTACTTTGCCTTGACACATCAAATAGGCACGATCCACTACGGACAATGTTTCCCGCACATTGTGGTCCGTAATAAGGATCGCCATGTTCCGGTCCCGCAACCGGCGGATGATCTGCTGAACATCATACACTGCCAGCGGGTCCACGCCGCTGAAAGGTTCATCCAGCATAAGGAACATGGGATTGGTCACCAGAGCCCGGGTGATTTCCAGCCGCCGCCGTTCCCCTCCGGAGAGGGTCATGGCTTTCTGCTTGGCAAGGCGGGTCAATTCCAATTCTTCCAACAGTTGTTCCAACCGGTTTTTGCGTTCTGCCCGGCTGATGGCCAGGGTCTCCAGAATCGCCATAATATTTTCTTCCACCGTCAATTTGCGGAAAATAGAGGGTTCCTGCGCGAGATAGCCCATCCCCATGCGGGCACGCTTATACATGGGCATGTGGGTAATATCCACATCCCGGAAAAGCACATTGCCGGATTCCGGCCGGATCAGCCCCATGACCATATAAAAACTGGTGGTTTTGCCGGCGCCATTGGGCCCCAGGAGCCCCACGACCTCCCCGGCACTGACATGGAGGGAAACTTTATTGACAACCGTGCGGCCGTGATAGATCTTTACCAGATCATTTGCCCGCAGCAGTGCATTCGGATTCATTTCAGTCATAATATCACTATTTTTTACGGCTGCCGCCGCACCATATTCACCTTTCCAAGCATACAATAGCAGGCGTTGAAACAAATGCAAGCGGAATTTTCAAGATTTTTTACGGTTTTAAAGGCATGGAGTTCCCGATCCGCAATTGAGCCTCGGATAAAAAGACCTTTTCCACGGTTTCCCCCCTCAAATAACGGCAGGTGAAATCCAGCATGGAGGCGTGAGGGATCTGCAGGGTCGTGAGGGACCGGAGAAAAAGCCCGCTTTCCGGCAGACCGTCCCAGGAAATAAACGCATAATCTTCCGGCACGCGCATCCCGGCTTGCAGGACATGTTCAATGGCAGCGGCAGTAAGAAGATCGTCCGGCATGATGACCGCCTCCGGCGTGACCGGTTTTTTGCTTAAAAGGCGGAACAGAGCCTTTTCATCTTTCACCCGTTGAAATGTCAAACCAAATTCTTCCCCGTATTGATCCAGGGGCCGCATGAAAAAACTGTGGGCCTTCCGGAACCCGTATGAACGGACGTGTGCAAGGATCTTGCGGATGGCAAAAGACATATCAAATCCGGCAAGAGTAACATGTTCCGGCCATTCTTCCGGGAAATTCTCTTCCCCGAAACGGCAATCGTACAGAAGGAACGGAATATCCGGCATGTTCCGGATGGCATTTATCCAGTATTCCCCGAGAGAGGGGGTTGCAAAAATTGGCGGAGCAAAAAGAATGACACTGCGTACCCGGAAATCCCGCATCCGGTCAAGCGTTTCCCGGTTGACCTCTTCCGAACCGATGGGGAACACCATATAACGCATCTGCAAACTTGTCAGCTGATTGATGATTTGAAAAAACGCCTCCTTGTGGTGGCCGAAAAGAGATTTATGCAGCAAAATCGCCACATCGGTATAACTTTTGCCGTTGATCATCCGGGCAAGAGTATTGGGGGAAAAGCCGCTTTCCCGGGCGAGGCGGTGGACCCGTTCTACGGTTTCCGGGCTGATATTGCGTTCTTTCCATTTATTATTGAGAATATAAGAAACCGTACTGCGGGCAAGTCCCAGTGCCGCCGCAAACTCTGTCATATTGGCATATTTCTTTTTCACTGCCGCATTCTCCTGCGCTACCGTTTCCGCCGGAGACTGGTACCGGGAATATGAAGCTGATCCCGGTATTTTGCCACGGTACGGCGTGCAACTTGAAAACCCTCTTCTGCAAGAGCTTTGGAAAGGGCTTCATCGGAAAGCGGATGAGCGGGATCTTCCCCGGCAACCAGTTTCCTGATGCGCTCCTGAATGGAACGGCTGGAAACAGCTTCGCCGTCTGCGCCTGCATACCCCGTGGAAAAGAAATACCGGAACTCCAGAATTCCCCGGGGTGTTTGAACATATTTCCCTGCCACGGCACGGCTGACTGTGGTTTCATGCAAATCCAGCATGACTGCCGCCTGACGCATAGTCATAGGCCGGAGAAATTCCGGGCCGTTGTCAAAAAAATCTTTCTGTTCCGAAGCGATCACACCGGCAATCCGGCGAATGGTGGATTCCCGCATTTCCAGAGAACGGATCCATTCCCGGGCATTGTCGATCTTTTGCCGGATATATTCCCGGTCTTCCGGCGAAAGAGTGTTATCCTCCAGCATTTCCATATACCGTGCAGGGATACGGAGCCGGATATGCCGTTCCCCGGGGATGACGCCGTAAGAACCGTCCTCCTGCTGCACGATTTCCGCTTCCGGCACCACATACGCAGCGTGTCCCGGCGAAAGTGCCGCTCCGGGCCGTGGGGAAAGTTTCCGGAGTTCCTGCAGGAGATTTTCCAGTTCCGGCAGGGAAATACCCATGGCTGAAGCGATTTGCGGCAGTTTGTTGCGGGCGACTTCCGGCAGATGATCACGAATAAGTTCAGTAAGCTTGGGATCGGCATCTTTCCTGCGTCCGATTTGCAGAAGCAGACACTCCTCCAGAGTGAACGCCCCCACTCCGGCCGGCTCAAAAGACTGTACCAGTTCCACCGCCTCCTGCACCTCTGCCAGAGATGCATCCGCCGCCATGGCAAGGTCTGCCGGATGCGTCCGCAGATAGCCAGTTTGATCGATGCTGCCAATGACCCATTCCGCAAGATCACGCAACCTGCCGGATGCGCCGGAAAGTGCCAGTTCATCCAGAAGTTGCTGTTCCAGCGTTTTCTCCCCGGAAAGGGTGCGGAACATCACTTCCTGCGGATCGTGAGCAGAAGGGATTTCCGGAGGCATGGGCAAATCCTCCTGCCAGGAATCGTTATCCATCACGGGCGTATCGTCATCACCGGGATCCCCGTCAAGCGGCTCTCCGTGATCGGACATACTCAAAGGGTCCCCGGCAAGAACTTCCATGCCGGAAACATCTGCTTCCAGCACAGGATTGCGGTCCAGTTCGGTACGCAGTTCTTCCAACAGAGCGGGCAGAGGTTTCTGCAGCAATTCCAGCGACTGCATCTGCCGTGCTGAAAGCTGCTGTTCCTGCTTTTGCGTTTGAATTGTGTTGAGTGCTGTTTCCGCCATTTTTCACCTTCGGAGGTACTATAGCACTTTTTGTGTTATCTTCAAGCACCGGAATGCAGTTGCAAATCTGCCGGACTGCAAGTATATTTAAGCAATCATTATGATGAAAGGACTGCACTATGAAAAAATACAAAGTCGGCTTGATCGGGTTCGGGTTTATCGGCAAAGTCCACGAATTCGGCTTCCGGAATATCCCGCTTTATTACAGCAATGATGATTTTTCCGCAGAAGTCGTTAAAGTCTGTACCTCCAAACCGGAAACTGCAGCCAGAGCCGCACAGCTCACCGGCGCAGAAGCCGTAACCGATTTCCGTGCCATTACCGAAGATCCTGAAATCGACATTGTGGACATCGCTTCCCCTAATAACTGCCACTACGAAGAATTGTGTTCCGCCATGGCGCACAATAAACATATCTACTGCGATAAACCCTTGACGGACAACGCAGAAGAAGCGTTGAAAATCGCCGCATTGCTCCCGGAATACAAGGGGATCGCCCAGATGACGCTGATGTACCGCTTTTATCCGGCAGTCCTGCGGGCAAAAGAGCTGATCGATGCCGGGCGTATCGGCAGGATTTTGGAGATCCACGCCTCTTTCCTGCACAGCGGCAGTGTTTCCCCGGATACCCCCTACAAGTGGAAACTGGGGGCTGGAACCACCGCAGATTTGGGCAGTCATATCTTTGACCTGATGCAGTTTCTTGCCGGTCCGGTAAGTGCCCTTACCGCCCACACCTTTATCGCCCACCCGGAGCGCAAAGACTTTTATGATCCGGCGAAAACAGTCAAAATCACAGCGGATGACAGTATGCACTGCCTTGTCCGCCTTGCCAATGGCGGCGTGGGGACCGTTTCCGCCTCCAAAGTCGCCACCGGTACAGAGGATGAAGTACGGTTTACCATTCACGGCACCAAAGGGGCATTGCGCATGGACCCCATGAATCTGCAGCAGCTCTTTTTTTACGATAACACTGCTCCGGATGCTCCCCACGGCGGATTGCGCGGCTGGACAGCCATTGATTGCGGAGCCCGTTTCGGCGGCAATGCGGCATTCCCTGCGCCGAAAGCGGTCATGGGCTGGATGCGGGGCCATGTGCATTGTCTGCACAACTTTCTGGAAGCGGTGCATCTTGGGAAAATGCCCACCCCCTCTCTGGCAGACGGGGTCCAACTGCAGATTTTGCTGGATAAAGTCAAGGAATCTGCCCGTACCGGCAACTGGGTGACTCTGTAAAAAAATCTTGCGGGCGGCAAACATGCCTCTGTGGCCGAACATCGGCCTCGGTGACTGTCGGCTGTCGCCCTGACGGGCTCTCGAGCCTCCGGAAGACTGGCAGAGCACATTGCGCAAGGCACAGGGTGCGGGCAATGCCGGAATAGGCCC